>JAKLLJ010000256.1 GCA_023150215.1 Thauera sp.
GAAGAGGACTCGAACCTCCACGCCTCGCAGCGCTAGTACCTGAAACTAGTGCGTCTACCAATTCCGCCATCTGGGCAGGGACGCGCATAATAGCAAACGATTCCGCTTCCGGGAAGGGAAAATTGCGCTTCATGCGCATTGAGCAAGGTCCGCACGCGCCGCAGGTCGTGACGCCGGAGGCCGCCGTAGGTGCGGCGGAAGCCGCGAACCCTTGCCGCGCTTCCGGATGCGTAACCTGCTCCCTGGACGAGGATTTCGCGGCTTCCGCCGCTCCTACAGCAACCGCCCCGAGCATCGTAACCGCCCCGGACGTCGCAACCGCTCCGGACGTCGCAACCGCTCCGGACGTCGCAACCGCTCCGGACGTCGCAACCGCTCCGGACGTCGGAGTGGTCCTGCAATCGCCGCTTTCCATCGCGCCGAAGTCGTGCGCTTGCGTTCGTGCGCTCGGCGAGGTCAACAAAAAAGCCGCTCCGAAGAGCGGCTTTCCTGTGAAACTGGTGCCCAGAAGAGGACTCGAACCTCCACGCCTCGCAGCGCTAGTACCTGAAACTAGTGCGTCTACCAATTCCGCCATCTGGGCAAGAAGACGCGCATTATAAGCACCGAAAGAAGATTGTCAATGACTCGTAGAACGAAAAAAACCGAAAAGACGGCCGCGAAGGCCACCCCCAAGCGCACCGACGTGAAGCAAGCCAGCGCGAAACACCCCTCCGCGAAGCCGCCCGGCACCGAAGGGGCTGCGGCGCGGGCGGGTGCGGGGCGCAGCCGCGCGGCACGCAAGGCGGTGGCGGCCCATGGCCCCGCCGTCGTGCACACGAGCGCGATCCGCCGCGCCGACCCCTTCCACGAGCGCGAGGCGCAGCAGTACGAGAATCCGCTGCCCAGCCGCGAATACGTGCTGCAGGTCCTCGCCGAGCGCGGCGTGCCGATGCCGCTTGCCGAGCTTGCCGCTGCGCTCGACATCGCGCCCCAGGAGATCGAGCACTTCGACCGCCGCCTGCGCGCGATGGAGCGTGACGGCCAGGTCGTGCGCAACCGCCGCGACGCCTACCTGCTGCCGGCCAAGGCCGACCTCATCAAGGGCCGCGTCGAGGGCCATCCCGACGGCTTCGGCTTCCTGCGTCGCGACGACGGCCAGCCCGACATCTTCCTCGGCCCCAAGGAGATGCGCGAGCTTCTGCACGGCGACCGCGTCATCGTGCGCATCGTCGGGCAGGACCGCCGCGGCCGTCCCGAAGGCAAGCTGGTCGAGGTGCTCGAGCGTGCCAACAGCCGCGTCGTCGGCCGCGTCATCAACGAGCACGGCGTGATGATCGTCGTGCCCGAGAATCGCCGCCTGGCGCAGGATATCCTGGTCGCCCCGGGCGGGCGCAAGAAGCCCGAGGCCGGGCAGATCGTCACCGTCGAGCTGGTCGAGCAGCCGACCAAGTTCGCTCAGCCGATCGGGCGCATCGTCGAAGTGCTCGGCAACTACGCCGACCCCGGCATGGAGATCGAGATCGCGCTGCGCAAGCACGACCTGCCCTACGAGTTCTCGTCCGAGGCCAAGGCGCAGACACGCAAGCTGCCCGACAAGGTGCGCAAGAAGGACTGGGCCGGGCGCGAGGACCTCACCAAGCTGCCGCTGGTCACCATCGACGGCGAGACCGCCAAGGACTTCGACGACGCGGTGTATTGCGAGCGCCAGGGCAAGGGCTACCGCCTGATCGTCGCCATCGCCGACGTGTCGCACTATGTGGACGCCGCCAGCGCGCTCGACAAGGACGCCTTCGATCGCGGCAACTCGGTGTATTTCCCGCGCCGCGTGATCCCGATGCTGCCCGAGAAGCTCTCCAACGGCCTGTGTTCGCTCAATCCGCAGGTCGAGCGTCTGGCGATGGTCGCCGACATGAACATCTCCGCCACCGGCGCGATCAAGAACTACCGCTTCTACCCCGCGGTGATCTGGTCGCATGCGCGCCTCACCTACACCAACGTCGCGGCGATGCTGTACGAGCAGGATCCCGCGCTGCGCGCCGAACTCGCCCCCCTGCTGCCCCACCTGGAGAACCTCGACAAGCTCTTCCGCGTGCTGCTGACGGCCCGTGCCAAGCGCGGCGCGATCGACTTCGAGACCACCGAGACGCGGATGATCTTCGATGACAACGGCAAGATCGCGCAGATCGTGCCCGAGGTCCGCAACGACGCACATCGCCTGATCGAGGAGTGCATGCTGGCCGCCAACGTGTGCGCGTCCGATTTCCTCGCCACGCGCGAGCATCCGGCGTTGTACCGCATCCACGACAGCCCGTCCGAAGACAAGCTCGCCAAGCTGCGCGAGTTCCTCAAGGAGTTCGGTCTCGGCCTCGGTGGTGGCGACGAGCCGCGTGCGAGCGACTTCGCCAAACTGCTCGCGCAGGTCAAGGACCGCCCCGATGCCCAGCTGCTGCAAACCGTGATGCTGCGCTCGCTCAAGCAGGCGATGTACAGCCCGGACAACGTCGGCCACTTCGGTCTGGCCTACGAGTCCTACACCCACTTCACCTCGCCGATCCGGCGCTACCCTGACCTGCTGATCCACCGCGGCATCAAGGCCGCGCTTGCCGGCGAGCAGTACCGCCCCGGCGACTGGGAGCAGATCGGCCTGCATTGCTCGATGACCGAGCGCCGCGCCGACGACGCCACCCGCGACGTGGTCGCCTTCCTGAAGTGCTACTTCATGCAGGACCGCGTCGGCGAGGAGTTCATCGGCAGCGTGTCCTCGGTCGTGCCCTTCGGCCTCTTCATCGCCCTCGACGACATCTTCATCGAGGGCCTGCTGCACATCTCCGATCTCGGCAGCGACTATTTCCATTATGACGAGACCCGCCATGCCCTCATGGGCGAGCGCACCGCCAAGCAGTTCCGCCTCTCCGACCGGGTCAAGGTGCAGCTCGTGCGGGTCGACATGGCGACCAACAAGATCGATTTCCGCCTGATCGAAGGGCCGCTCCCGCCCGCGCAGAAGGTTTCCACGCCCGCGATCGAAGCGGCGCCGGCGCCGGCTGCGGCGGAGCCTGGCAAGAAGGTGCGCAAGCCGCGGGCGAAGAAGGCCGCGGCCGACGGCGCCGCGGAAGCGGCTGTCGTGCGTGCGCCCGAGGCCGTCGTCGAGCCCACGCCCGCGGTGCAAGCGCCGGTAGCGCCGGCGGCGAAGGCGCGCAAGAAGAAGGCCGCCGCGACGCCGGCGCCGGTCATCGAGGCGTCGCCCGCGGTCCTGCCAGAGCCGGTGGTGAAGCCGCGCAGGGCGCGCGCCAAGAAGGGCGGCGAGTCGGCGCTTGCGCTGGCAGCTGCCACCGATGCCCCGCAAATGCTCGCCGCCGCGCCGGTGATCGAGGCGGCTGCCACGGCCGAGGCCCCGGCTGCGCCCGCGATCAAGCCGCGCAAGTCGCGCGCACCCAAAGCCGCTGCCGCGCCCGCCGCCGAAGCGCTAGAATCCGCGCCCTCCACTCCGGCCCGTCGTGCCGGCCGCAAGACTTCTGCAAAGGGCACCGACCGTGGCTAAAGCACCCGAGACCACTTCCACCCGCCTGATCTACGGCTTCCATGCCGTATCGGCCAAGCTGCGCCACGCGCCGGATTCGGTTCTGGAGATCTACCTGTCCGCCGACCGCAAGGATGCGCGCGTGCGCAAGTTCCTCGCCCAGGCCGAGACCGCCGGCGTGCGCATCACGCAGAACGAGGGCGACAAGCTCGACGGCCTGGTCGGCACCCGCCGCCACCAGGGCGTGGTCGCCAAGGTCGACGCCACCCGGCGCGAGATCAAGCTCGCCGACGTCCTCGACAGCCTGGACGAGAACGCCCTCATTCTGGTGCTCGACGGCGTGCAGGACCCGCACAACCTCGGCGCCTGCCTGCGCGTGGTCGACGCTGCCGGCGCGCATGCAGTGGTCGCGCCCAAGGACCGTGCGGTGGGGCTCAATGCCACCGCGATCAAAGTCGCCAGCGGCGCGGCCGACACCGTGCCCTACATCACGGTGACCAACCTCGCGCGCGCGCTGCGCGAGATGCAGGAAGCCGGGGTGTGGGTGATCGGCGCCGACGGCGAGGCCGAGAAAACAATCCATGACATCGACCAGAAGGTGCCGGTGGCGTGGGTGCTCGGCGCCGAAGGCGACGGCCTGCGCCGTCTCACCCGCGACACCTGCGACGAACTCGCGCGCATCCCGATGCACGGCAGCGTCGAGAGCCTGAACGTCTCGGTGGCGAGCGGCATCTGCCTGTTCGAAGCCCGCCGCCAGCGTCGCTGAGGCACCGTGGGCGCAGGAATGCGCGCGGCGGTCGAGGCTCACGCCCGCCATCTCCCCACCAGAACCACCACCGCCGCGGGCGGGCGTCCCCCGTAGGCGCGGCGGCAGCCGCGAACCCGCAGCGCCCACGCCCCGTGTAGGAGCGACGGCAGCCGCGAACCCAAGAACCGTCACCGCCCGACCCCATGCAGGAGCGGCGGACGCCGCGAACACGGCACCCGACCCATCGCGACGCGGATCCCGTGCGTCCGCGTTCGCGCCTGCCGGCGCTCCTACAGGACCGCCGCGCGTGCGGAGCCGCCGTGTAGGAGCGGCGGAAGCCGCGAACAGGGCCGCGCGGCGATCGATGCGGTCGCGAAGAATCCCAGGCTGCGTTCGCGCCTTCCGGCGCTCCTAAAGGAGCGGCGGAGGCTGCGAGTCTTTGCGTGCAAGCGCGCCGAAGCGCCCGTCTTTTGCCGTGGCGGCCGGTTTGCCGCTAAGCTTGCGTCCTCGTTTGCTTCGGGGTGCCCGCGATCAAGGCGGGAGAATCGGGAAGGTGGTGCAAATCCACCGCGCGCCCAGCGCCGTAAAGGGGATCGTCCGGGCAAGGTTTGCCCAGCCACTGGCCCGCAAGGGCCGGGAAGGCGCCCGGACGAGACGATCCGCAGCCGGAAGACCGGCCTCGAAGCGTTCTGCACAGCCGCCTGGTCGGTGGCTGTCTCCTGCTCGACGACAAGGGGAATACTTCATGAGCAGCCCGACGC
>JAKLLJ010000257.1 GCA_023150215.1 Thauera sp.
GGGCTGTAGGAGCGCCGGAAGGCGCGAACACGGCGATGGCGACCCCCCAGCGCGTCCATGGTGTGCAGGGACGCCGATGTTCGCGGCTGCCGCCGCTCCTACAGGGGGGGAACCTTCACTGCAGGCGTCTTGTCACATTTGCACAAAATAACTTTGTGACCTAGTATTCCGCTGCCAAAACGCTCCCCGATCTGGGGAGCCCTGTGATCCGGGTCTGTGGCCAGCCCCAGCTTCTGCGCCGCTTGCGGGCCCGTTCCGTTCGCTCGATGACTGCCGAATCTGCCGCGAGGCAGCGGGTTGCCCCGCCGTGGGCGACGACTCGCCGCAAGACGAACACCAACACCCCCCAGGAGGACGACACATGAGCGCACAAGTACATGCCCTCAAGGCCCCGACCCCGACCGCGCGCGCCACCAACGCCGCTGCGCGCGCCGGCGCCGAGCTCTTCGACCCCGTGCCCTTCAAGGTCTTCACCCCCCGTGACCTCGACCGCATCCCGCAGCTTGCCCGTCTCACCCCGGCGCAGCGCTTCGAGATGAAGGTGGTCTCCGCGGTGCTGCCGTTCCGCGTCAACCAGTACGTCATCGACGAACTCATCGACTGGACCAACATCCCTGCCGACCCCATCTTCCAGCTCACATTCCCGCAGCGCGGCATGCTCGCCCCCGAGCACTACGCGCGCATCGCCAAGCTCCTCGAGAACGACGCCGACAAGGCCGAACTCGAGCAGGCCGTCGCCGAGGTCCGCCACGCGCTCAACCCGCACCCCGCTGACCAGATGCAGATGAACATGCCGCTCGACGAGCACGGCGACCGCATCGACGGCCTGCAGCACAAATACCGCGAGACCGTGCTCTTCTTCCCCAGCCAGGGCCAGACCTGCCACGCCTACTGCACCTTCTGCTTCCGCTGGGCGCAATTCGTCGGCGACAAGGATCTGCGCATCGCCAGCTCCGAAGCCCGCCAGCTCCACGACTACCTGCGCAGCCACCGCGAAGTCACCGACCTGCTCGTCACCGGCGGCGACCCCATGGTCATGAAGACCCGCCACCTGCGCGACTACCTCGAACCCCTGCTGCGCCCCGAGTTCGACCACATCCAGACCATCCGCATCGGCTCCAAGGCGCTCACCTTCTGGCCGCACCGCTTCCTCGGCGCCGAAGACGCCGACGAGCTCATGCGCCTGCTCGAGCAACTCGTCGAAGCCGGCAAGCACGTCGCGCTGATGGCGCACTACAACCACTGGAAAGAGCTCGACACCGACGCCGCCCAGGCCGCCATCCGCCGCATCCGCGCCACCGGCGTGGTGATCCGCGCCCAGGGCCCGCTCATCGCCCACATCAACGACGACCCCGCGGTGTGGGCGCGGCTGTGGAAGACCGAAGTCCGCCTCGGCCTCGTTCCCTATTACATGTTCGTCGAGCGCGACACCGGCGCCCGCCACTACTTCGAAGTCCCGCTCGCGCGCGCCTGGCAGATCTACCAGCAAGCCATCCAGCAAGTCTCCGGCCTCGCCCGCACCGCCCGCGGCCCCAGCATGAGCGCCAGCCCCGGCAAGGTCGAAATCCAGGGCGTCACCGAGATCGCCGGCGAAAAGGTCTTCGTGCTGCGCTTCATCCAGGGCCGCAACCCGGACTGGGTGCAACGCCCGTTCTTCGCCCGCTACGACGACAAGGCCACCTGGCTCGACCAGCTCGCCCCCGCATTCGGCGAGCAAAAATGGTTCTGGCAAGACGAATACGAAGCCATCCGCGAAGAAAAGCTCGCCACCTGAGCGCTCCCGCCGCGCGGCCACGTCGGCGCTGGCGGTTGCTGCATTCGCGCCTTCCGGCAGATTCATGTAGGAGCGCCGGAAGGCGCGAACCGTGCGCTTCCGCCGCACGCCTGCGTCGGCGCTGGCGGTTGCTGCGCCGCCGAATTCGCGGCTTCCGCCGCTCCTACCGGCAGGTTCATGTAGGAGCGCCGGCAGGCGCGAATGTCCGCGCCCACGCCCCCCGTAGGAGCGCCGGAAGGCGCGAACGAGCCTGCGCCCCTCCCCCCGAAACCGTTCCCGTCGCCGAACCCCATGCTTGGCATCCAATGATGCAAATCGGATAGTCGCGGTGGCCTCTCCACGCGACACCGCGACACCCCGATGCCCGCCCATCACGACACCGGCTAAAAGCTCCTCTTCTCCAATCCCTTGATGGTGCGCGATCTGCTGCAGGGGTTCATCGACGACCCCTGGCTCGCTCGGCTCGACTTCTCCACGCTCGAACTCGTCAACGGCCATTACATCAGCGAAGACCTGCGCAACCGTGCCGACGATGTCGTTTGGCGGGTCAAGGCCGACGAACGTTGGGTGTATCTCTATCTCCTCATCGAATTCCAGAGCCGCGTCGACCGCTTCATGGCGCTGCGCATGCTCGTCTACGTAGGGCTGCTCTATCAGGACCTCGCGCGCGCCAGGCAACTCGGTCCCGACGGCCTGCTTCCGCCGGTGCTGCCGATCGTGCTCTACAACGGCGAGCCGCACTGGAAGGCGCCCACTGCGCTCGATGCCCTGCTGCCCCAGGTCCCCGCTTTCCTCGCACCGCTGCAGCCGTCGATGTGCTACCTGCTGATCGACGAAGGCGCCTGCGCGCCCGAGACCTTCGCCCGCCTGCCGCACAACCTCGTCGCCGCCATCTTCCAGCTGGAGCAACCTCATACGCTCGAAGGCGTCCAACGCATCGTTGCCGAGGTCGAAAGCGCCACGCGCGACCCGTGCGCTTCCGCCGCACGCCTGCGTCGGCGCTGGCGGTTGCTGCGCCGCCGAATTCGCGGCTTCCGCCGCTCCAGGCACGTTCGTGTAGGAGCGCCGGCAGGCGCGAATCCCCCGCGCCTACGTCATTTCTGTAGGAGCGCCGGCAGGCGCGAACCGCGGCGCTCAACCCCCGCGCCACCACCCGCCATCTCACAGCCACACCGCATCCCAATGCGGATACTCGCCGATCCGCGGCACCAGGCCGGCGCGCAGAGGGTTGGCGACGACGTAGCGGGCGAGGGCGAGCAGATCGTCCTCCTTTCGCACAGCACGATCGTGGAATCCCCGTTGCCAGCGTTGGACCTTCGCCACGCCCAGTTCGCGGTTCACCGCGGCGGCGGCGTTCGCCTTGAAACGCCCGACCAGGCCCGACAGATCGCCCGCGGCCAGTTCGACCAGCCAGTGCAGATGATCGGGCATCAGCACGTACGCAAGTGTCCGGCAACGCCCGGTCTCGTCGCTGCGCCGCAGCGCGTGCACGACCGCGCGCGCGATGCGGAAGTCCGCGAACAGCGGCACGCGCTGGGCCGTCACAGTGGTCAGGAGATAGATTCGGCCGGATTCGGAGTAGCGGCCGGTGCGTAGGGCATGGGCATGTTCTAGCATGCGGTAAGCATAGGTTAGGGGGTGGGGGATTTGAAGGGGGTAGGCGTCTTTTGTTCGCGCCTTCCGGCGCTCCTACGCGGCGTGGGTGCGGGATGTGCGCCTGCGGGTGCTCCTGTAGGAGCGGCGGCAGCCGCGAACATCGGCGTCCCCGCACGCCACGGCGCGCAGGCGGGTTTCCATCGCCGTGTTCGCGCCTTCCGGCGCTCCTACGCGGCGTGGGTGCGGGATGTGCGCCTGCGGGTGCTCCTGTAGGAGCGGCGGCAGCCGCGAACATCGGCGTCCCCGCACGTCACGGCGCGCAGGCGGGTTTCCATCGCCGTGTTCGCGCCTTCCGGCGCTCCTACGGGGCGGGGGGTAGGAGCGGCGGAAGCCGCGAACAGGGGCGGTCGGGGCCGGTCGGGCGGGCGGTGTCGATGTGCCGCGAGCACCGGCGCCTGGGATCGGTGCGGCGCTTGCTACGCATCGTCGTGCTCAATAAGCTCTTCGTATCCGCACCTAAGGAGCGCACGTCATGGACTTTCGCAACGGCAGGGAAAGCGACAACATCGAGGACCGCCGGGGGCAGGGGAGGCGGGGGCTGGGTGGGGGCGGCAAGATCGGCATCGGCACCATCGTGCTGGCGCTGGTCGCCATGTATTTCGGCATCGATCCCAGCGTCGTGCTCAACACCGCCATGAACGATCCCGCGCCGATCGAGTCCGCGCAGCCGCGCACACCGGCCGAGGATGCGCAGGCGCGCTTCGTCTCCATGGTGCTCGCCGACACCGAAGACACCTGGCGGGTCATCTTCCGCGAGGGCGGCGCCACCTATCGCGAGCCGCAGCTCGTGCTCTACACCGGCGCCACGCGCAGCGCCTGCGGCGTCGGGCAGGCGCAGATGGGGCCGTTCTACTGCCCGGCCGACAGCAAGGTCTACCTCGACCTCGCCTTCTTCGACGAGCTGCACCACCGCTTCGGCGCGCCCGGTGACTTCGCCCAGGCCTATGTCATCGCGCACGAGATCGGCCACCACGTGCAGAACCTGCTCGGCCTCTCCGACAAGGTGCAGCAGGCGCGCCAGCGGGTGTCCGAGCGCGAAGCCAATCTGCTGTCGGTGCGGCTCGAGCTGCAGGCGGACTGCCTCGCCGGCATCTGGGCGCATCACGCCAACCGCAGCCGCGGCGTGCTCGAAGCCGGCGACATCGAAGAAGGCCTCGCTGCCGCCACCGCCGTCGGCGACGACCACATCCAGAAGCGCACCCAGGGCCACGTGGTGCCCGACAGCTTCACCCACGGCAGCGCCGAACAGCGCCGGCGCTGGTTCAGCATCGGCCTGCAGCAGGGCAAGTTTCAGTCGTGCGACACGTTCAGCGTCGCGAGGCTGTAGGGGGAGGGTTCGCGGCTTCCGCCGCTCCTACTGGCGCCCGGCGAGACGATGGGGTTTGTAGGAGCGGCGGAAGCCGCGAATTTCGCGACGCAGTCTAGGCCGCGATCGCCATGTAGGAGCGGCGGCAGCCGCGAATGCGGGCGGTCGAGATGTGCGTTGCGTCGATGCGGGCACGGGGTTCGCGGCTTCCGCCGCTCCTACAGGGGGTGACAGGCGTCGTCGGTTCTGTAGGAGCGGC
>JAKLLJ010000258.1 GCA_023150215.1 Thauera sp.
GCCTCGCCGCGCAGCAGTGGGTCGAGCTTGCCTGCGCGCTCGAGGGCATGGAGGTCGTCGCAGCCGCCGACATGGTAGTCGCCGATGAAGATCTGCGGAACCGTGCGCCGGCCGCTCAGCTTCATCATTTCCTCGCGGCGCGCGGGTTCGAGGTCGACGCGGATCTTTTCGAAGGCGGCGACGCCCTTGTCGAGCAGCAACTGCTCGGCGCGGATGCAGTAGGGGCAGGTCGCGGTGGCGTACATGCGGATCGCGGGCTGCATGTCACTTCCTCTTGCGGCTCACCGGCTGGCCGGCCTTCTGCCACTCCATCATGCCGCCACGCAGGTTGTAGATGCGGCTGAAGCCGGTCTTGCGCAGTGCGCTGGCCGCGCTGTTCGAGCGCGCACCGGTTGCGCAGCACAGGATCACCGGATGATCCTTCCATTTTTCGAGTTCCTTGCTGCGACGATCCATCTCGCCGGCCGGAATGTGGCGTGCATTGGGGATGTGGCCCTGGGCGTACTCGCCCTGTTCGCGGACGTCGATGAAGATCGCATCCTCGCGATTGACAAGCAGGGTGGCCTCGACCGGCGAGAGCTGGGTGTCGTCGCCGCGGCTGCGGATGAGGTCGATCATGAGCCAGGTGCCGGAGGTGGCTGCGAGCGCAGCCCAGTACCAGTTCTGTTGCAGAAATTCCACGAAAGGGGGTGCTCCGTTTGCAGGGTTGGAAATGAATCAGTGCGCGTCGGTGTCGGCGTCGTTGCCGCAGAACACCTCGCGCATCAGCACGATCAGTTGCAGCGTGCGCTCGTCGCAGACACGGTAATAGACACGATTGGCGTCCTTGCGCGTCTGCAGCACGCCCTTGTCGCGCAGGATGGCCAGATGCTGCGAGATGTTGCTCTGCGAAGTGCCCACCGCCTCGACGATGTCCTGCACGCATTCTTCGCCGCCGCCGAGCACGCAGAGGATCTTCAGGCGCAGCGGGTGGGCGATCGCCTTGAGGGCGCGGGCGGCCGTCTCGATGTGTTCGTGCTTGTCGATCAGTGCCGAGATTTGGTCTTTATCCACGATGGGGCCGGCAGAGGCAAAGCGGTAGTATAAAATATTGCGTTGTCCCGATGCATGTGATCGCTCGTGCGCGGATCAGATACCCCGCCTTGCCGGCCTTTTCCACGCCCGTCCTTCGAGCAATTCCCCGCGGATTCAAGCCGTTGTCACCCCCAAGCCCGACCCCCTTCCTCGCCGCCGCGTACGTGGCCGCATTGCTTGGCCTGGCAGGTCTGCCGGTACCTGCGTTCGCCCAGGCGGGCGCGGAGATCGCCGAGCGACGCTCCGATCTGGATGAGCTCAAGAAGCGCATCCGCGACTTGCAAGACGAGATGGCAAAGGCGGAGGCCGATCGCAGCAGCGCGCAAAAGGCGCTGGCCGAATCGGAGCGCGCTGTTTCGCGCGCAGCGCGCGATCTGGCGAAGGTCGAGGGCGAGCGCAAGGCCGCCGAGAAGCAGCTTGCGCTGCTCGAGGGCGAGCAGCGCGAGACCGCCGCGCGCATCGAGGCGCGCCGGGGCGAGCTCGCCGAATGGCTGCGTCGCCACTATGTGCACGGCGCAGCCGACGGCGTCGCGCCGCTGTTGTCGGCGCGCGATCCCAACCAGCTTGCCCGTGACGCGCATTACCTCGAGCAACTCGGGCAGGCGCGTCTCGCGCTCATCGAGGGGCTGCGCACCGACCTCGCCGAAACCCGCCGGCGCGCCGAAGAGATCGGCGGCCGCCGCGATCGTCTCGCTGCGCTCGAGGCCGAGCAGCGTGCGCGGCGTGCGCAGCTGCAGGCCGACCAGGCGCGCCGCAAGACGGCGCTTGCCGAGGTCACGCGCGAGTTGCAGACCACGAAGCAGCAGGTCAACGCCCTGCAGCACGACGAGCAGCGCCTCGGCCAGGTGATCGAAACGCTTGCCCGCCGTGCCCGCGAGGCGGCGGCGCGCGAGGCAGCGCGGCGACTGGCGGCGCAGCGCGAAGCGGAGCGACGTGAGGCGGCGCAGCGTGAAGCACAACGGCGCGAGGCTGAGCGCCGCGCCGCGCTGGCCGCTCAGGCGCGCGCCGCGCGCGCGCCTGAAGGCGCGATCGCGGGTGGGAGCATGGCGCAAGCCGAAGACGAGCCGGCGCCGGCGCCGGCGCCGCTGGCGCCACGCCGACTGGGGTGCGCTTTGGCCAGTTGCGTGGGCAATTGCGCTTTCCGGTGCGCGGCGAACTCGTCGGCCGCTTCGGCGCTCCAAGGGCGGAGGGCGGAACCACCTGGAAAGGGGTCTTCATCCGTGCCGGCAGCGGTGTGGAGGTACGCGCGGTGGCGGGCGGCGAAGTGGTCTTTTCGGACTGGTTGCGCGGTTATGGCAACCTGATCATCGTGGACCACGGCAGCGACTACCTGAGCATCTACGGCAACAACGATTCGCTGCTCAAGGAAGTCGGTGACAACGTCGGCGGTGGCGACCCGATCGCCAGCGTGGGCACGGCCGGGATCGGCAACGAATCGGGTTTATACTTCGAGATCCGTCATCGCGGGCAGCCGCTCGATCCATTGCAGTGGATGCGGCTCAACTAGACGGGATAGCCGACCGCAAGGTCGGCGCACGACAGGCGCACCAACGGAGTTCTCATGCGCAGCAGCAAGCTGAAACAGTTCGGCCTCGTGATGACCGGCATGGTTGCCGGGATCATGATCAGTCTCAATTTCTCCGCCAACGCCGACCGCAGCGCGCCGCTGCCGCTGCCGGTCGATGAGTTGCGCGCCTATGCCGATGTGTTCAACGCGATCAAGCAGGGTTACGTCGAGCCGGTCGAGGACAAGAAGCTGATCACCGATTCGATCAGCGGCATGCTGTCCGGGCTCGATCCGCACTCCGCCTATCTCGATGCCGAGGCCTTCAAGGATCTCCAGGTCGGCACCCAGGGCGAGTTTGGTGGGCTGGGCATCGAGGTCGGCATGGAGGACGGCTTCGTCAAGGTGATCTCGCCGATCGAGGACACGCCCGCGTTCCGTGCCGGTGTGCAGGCCGGCGACCTGATCGTCAAGCTCGACGACACGCCGGTCAAGGGCATGAGCCTGAACGACGCGGTCAAGCGCATGCGCGGCAAGCCGAATACCGACATCACGCTCACGATCATGCGCAAGGGGCAGCCGCAGCCGGTGGTCCTCAAGCTCACGCGCGAGGTCATCAAGGTGCAGAGCGTCAAGTCCAAGGTGCTCGAGACCGGCTTCGGTTACCTGCGCGTCGCGCAGTTCCAGGAAAACACCGCCGCCGCGGTGGTCGAGCACCTGAACCGGCTCGCCGCCCAGGGCCCGTTGCAGGGCCTGGTGCTCGATCTCCGCAACGACCCGGGCGGCCTCTTGCACGGTGCGGTCGGGGTGTCGGCTGCGTTCCTGCCCGCGGATGCGCTGGTCGTGAGCACCGATGGTCGCACCGAGGACGCCAAGCGCGAGTACCGCGCCACCCAGGCCGACTACCTGCGCGGCACGCGTGACGACTTCCTGCGCCGACTGCCGCCCTACGCGCGCGAGGTGCCGATGGTGGTGCTGGTCAATGCCGGCTCGGCATCGGCATCGGAAATCGTCGCCGGCGCGTTGCAGGACCACAAGCGTGCCAAGGTGATCGGTATCCAGACCTTCGGCAAGGGTTCGGTACAGACCATCCTGCCGCTCAACAACAACACCGCGATCAAGCTCACTACCGCGCGTTACTACACGCCGAACGGACGCTCGATCCAGGCCAAGGGCATCGAGCCCGACATCGTCGTCGAGGAAACCGCGAACGGCTCGAGTCGCCGCGTGCGCGAGGCTGATCTGGTCGGCCATCTGGAGAACGACAAGGCGGCGAAGGCAGCCGCCGAGGCTGCAGCGGACAACGCTGGCGGCGTGCCGGCGGCCGATGAGGCGGCGGTGCGTTTCGAGCTCGCGGGCGAGAACGATCACCAGCTCAAGCAGGCGATCCGCCTGCTCAAGGGCGAAGATATAGCCCAGGTGCTGCAGGCCGAGGCGGCTGCAGCGGCTGCAGCGGCCGCCGCGTCGTTGGAGGCCGTGCCGGCCGCGGCGGCACCGGCTGAAGCGCCGAAGAAATAGCCGGGAGTCCGGCAGGGGGACGACCATGCGCAGGGAGACTGCCTACAAGCTCGCTGGCCGGCATCACGACCGGCCATTGCCGGGCGCCGATATCCACAAGCAGCGCGAGATCCGTTTCAAGACGCTGCCGCCGGGGCAGGTCGAGCGTGCCTGGCGCTCGCTGCAGGTGCTCAAGGAGCTCCAGCTCGAGCGCACCGACGATCCGCTGGCCATCGTCGTGCGCTATTCGGTGCTCGATTATTCGCTCGAGACGCTCGAAGATGCGCTGCGCGAGGCCGGCTTCGCGCTCGATAATTCGTTGTATGCCAAGCTCGTGCGTGCAATCGTCTATTTCAGCGAGGAGACGCAGCGCCACAACCTGTTGTCGCCCGAGCGCCTCATCAAGCAGTCCAATGAGGTGTACATCCACGCCTGGGACCACCACATTCACGGCGATCACGACGACACCCCGCCTGAACTCCGCGAGTACAAATAGGCGCCCGATGAACGACGACCAGCTGCTGCGCTACAGCCGCCATATTCTGCTGCCCCAGATCGACGTCGATGGCCAGCAGGCCTTGCTCGATGCGCGTGCCCTGATCGTCGGTGCCGGCGGGCTGGGTTCGCCCGCGGCGATGTATCTCGCGGCGGCCGGCGTCGGCACGCTTGCAATTGCCGATCACGACACCGTCGATCTCACCAACCTGCAGCGTCAGATCATGCACTCGGCCGACATGGTTGGCCTGCCCAAGGTCGCTTCGGCGCGCGCCACGCTGCACCGGCTCAACCCGCAGACGCGGATCGAGCCGATCCAGGCGCGGCTCGTCGGCGAGGCGCTCGAGGCCGAGGTCGCGCGTGCCGACGTGGTGCTCGACTGCACCGACAACTTCGCCACCCGACACGCGATCAACC
>JAKLLJ010000259.1 GCA_023150215.1 Thauera sp.
CGAGCTGGTGGCGGTGGAAATCCCGCGCAAGAAGGGCGAGCCGGTCGTGTTCGACACCGACGAGCATCCGCGCCCCGAGACCACGCTCGAGATGCTGGCCAAGCTCAAGGGCGTCAATGGCCCCGAACTCAGCGTCACCGCCGGCAACGCCTCCGGTGTCAATGACGGCGCCTGCGCGCTGCTGCTGGCCTCCGAGGCCGCCGCCGGGCGACACGGTCTCACCCCGCGTGCGCGTGTCGTCGCCATGGCCACCGCCGGCGTGGCGCCGCGCATCATGGGCTTCGGTCCGGCGCCCGCGGTGCGCAAGGTGCTGGCCAAGGCCGGCCTCACCCTCGACCAGATGGACGTCATCGAACTCAACGAAGCTTTCGCCGCGCAGGGACTCGCCGTGCTGCGCGACCTTGGCCTCGCCGACGACGAGGCGCGCGTGAACCCCAATGGCGGTGCGATCGCCATGGGCCACCCGCTCGGCATGAGCGGCGCGCGCCTGGTCACGACCGCGGCCTACGAGCTGCAGCGGCGCAATGGTCGCTACGCGCTATGCACCATGTGCATCGGCGTCGGCCAGGGCATCGCCATGATCATCGAGCGCGTCTGAGCCCGGGACCGCGACATGAGCTACACAACCCTCGCCATCGAACGCCGCGGCGCGCTCGCCACCCTCTGGATGGACCGCCCCGAGGTGTTCAACGCCTTCAACGAGCAGCTCATCGCCGAGCTCGCAGCCGCGTGCACCGAGCTCGACGCCGACCCCGGCGTGCGCGTGGTGGTGCTGGCCGGCCGCGGCAAGCACTTCTCGGCCGGCGCCGACCTCAACTGGATGCGCCGCGCCGCAGACAGCACCGAAGCCGAGAACCTCGCCGACTCGCGCAAGTTCGCCTCCATGCTGCGCACGCTGTCGGGCATGTCGAAGCCGACGATCGCGCGTGTGCAGGGCGCCGCACTCGGCGGCGGCACCGGCCTCGCTGCCGCCTGCGACATGGCGATCGCCGCCGAGGACGCCAGCTTCGCGACCTCCGAGGTCAAGTTCGGCATTATCCCGGCGGTGATCAGCCCCTACGTGCTGCGCGCCATCGGCCCGCGCCACGCCCTGCGCTACTTCCAGAGCGCGGAGCGCTTCGGCGCCGCCGAAGCCAAGTCCATGGGCCTGGTCGGCGAGGTCGTCGCCGTGGATGAGCTCGACACTGCGGTCGATCGCCTGGTGCAGGCCTTGCTCGCCTGCGGGCCCCAAGCCCAGCTTGCCGCCAAGCAGCTGATCGCCGCGCTCGCCGGGCGCCCGATCGACGACGCCGTCGCCGAGGACACCGCCACCCGCATCGCCCGCCAGCGCGCCACCGCAGAAGCCCGCGAAGGCTTCGCGGCCTTCTTCGAGAAGCGCTCGCCGGCATGGATGGCATGAATTCCTGCCGCGCCCCGGGCGTGGCGGACCTTTGAGGAGGAGGCGGGGTCACAGCGATGCGCACCCCGCGTGCCGTGCCGGTATTTCCCGGCGCGGTGTTTGCTAGGAGGAAACACATGTACACCCAGGCAATGGACATTCCGGACGAGTCCGGGAAGAAACTCGCGGCGGTCTCCAACGCGCCGAGCGACCAGGAAGCCGCGTTCGAGGCCCGCATCGACGCCGATGGCCGCATCGAACCGCAGGACTGGATGCCGGATGCGTACCGCAGGACGCTGGTGCGCCAGATCAGCCAGCACGCCCACAGCGAAATCGTCGGCATGCTGCCCGAAGGCAACTGGATCTCGCGCGCCCCGAGCCTCAAGCGCAAGGCCATCCTGATCGCCAAGGTCCAGGACGAAGGCGGCCACGGCCTCTACCTGTACTCGGCCGCCGAGACCCTGGGCACCAGCCGCGAGCAGATGCTCGAGGGTCTGCATTCGGGCAAGGCCAAGTACAGCTCGATCTTCAACTACCCGACCCTGAACTGGGCCGACGTCGGCGTGATCGGCTGGCTGGTCGATGGTGCGGCGATCATGAACCAGGTCCCGCTGTGCCGCTGCTCCTACGGTCCCTATGCGCGCGCCATGGTCCGCGTGTGCAAGGAGGAATCCTTCCACCAGCGCCAGGGCTACGAAGCCCTGCTGGTGATGATGAAGGGCACCGACGAGCAGCGCGCGATGGTGCAGGACGCGGTCAACCGCTACTGGTGGAAATGCCTCGCCATGTTCGGACCGCCGGATGCCGACAGCCCGCACAGCGCGCAAGGCATGCGCTGGGGCATCAAGCGCATCAGCAACGACGACCTGCGCCAGAAGTTCATCGACGCCACCGTGCCGCAGGCCAAGGTGCTGGGCGTGACCCTGCCCGACCCCGAGCTGAAGTGGAACGAGGCGCGCGGCCACTACGACTACGGCCAGATCGACTGGGCCGAGTTCTGGAACACCGTCGAAGGCAACGGACCGTGCAACAAGGAACGCCTGGCCACCCGGGTCAAGGCACACAACGACGGCCAGTGGGTCCGCGACGCGGCCCAGGCCTATGCCCGCAAGCAAAAAGAACGCGCACTGAAGGAGGCAGCATGAACACCCCCGCACTCAAGGATTGGCCGCTCTGGGAAGTCTTCGTCCGCAGCAAGCAAGGCCTCGAGCACAAGCACTGCGGCAGCCTGCACGCCGCCGACGCCGCCCAGGCCCTGCACATGGCGCGCGACGTGTACACCCGCCGCCAGGAAGGCGTGAGCATCTGGGTGGTGCCCTCGGTCGCGATCACCGCCAGCAACCCGGACGACAAGGGCGAGCTGTTCGACCCCGCCGCCGACAAGATCTACCGCCATCCGACCTTCTACGAAATCCCTGAAGAAGTGGGGCATATGTAATGAGCACGCCGATCGACTACCTGCTGCACCTGGCCGACAACGCCGTCGTGCTCGGCCAGCGCAACGCCGAATGGTGCGGGCACGGCCCCATCCTGGAAGAAGACATGGCGCTGGCCAACGTCAGCCTCGACCTCATCGGCCAGGCGCGCCTGCTGTACCAGCGCGCCGCCGAGCTGATGGGCGGCGACGCCAGCGAGGACAAGCTGGCCTACTTCCGCGGCCCGCACGAGTTCCGCAACTACACGCTGCTCGAACTCCCCCATCACGGCGCGCTGGTGGGCTACGCCGCGGCCGACCGCGACTACGCCACCACCATCGTACGCAACTTCCTGTACTCGGCGCTGATGGTGCACGTGTGGGACGGGCTGCAGCAGTCGGCCGACGCCAGCCTCGCCGCTATCGCCGCCAAGTCGCTGAAGGAAACCAGCTACCACCTGCACCACTCGCGTGACTGGCTGGTGCGCATGGGCGACGGCACCGAGGAGTCGCACGCGCGTGCGCAGGCGGCGGTCAATCACCTGATGCCCTACACCGAGGAGTTCTGGACCACCAGCCCGGCCGAGGGCGCCGCGGTGGCGGCCAAGGTCGCAATCGACGTGTGGGCGCTGCGTCCGGCCTGGGATGCGCTGGTCAACGACGCGCTGGAACAAGCCACCCTGACCCGTCCGAACTTCCACGGCTATGTGACCGAGGGCAAGATCGGCCTGCACTCCGAGCACCTGAGCTACCTGCTCGGCGAGATGCAGGGCCTGGCGCGCGCCCATCCCGGCGCCACCTGGTAAGGGCGAGCGCCATGAGCAGTGTCGTGGACAAGGTCTGGGCCGCCCTCGAGCCCCTGACCGACCCCGAGATCCCGGTGGTGACCCTGCGCGAGTTGGGCATCCTGCGCGAGGTCCGGGAAACGCCGGCGGGCATCGAGGTCGTCATCACGCCGACCTACAGCGGCTGTCCCGCCATGGGGCAGATCGAGGACGACGTGCGCGCGAGTCTGGCGCAGGCCGGCATAGAGGCGCGGGTGATCACGCAGCTCGCGCCGGCCTGGACCACCGACTGGATGAGCGACGAGGCCAAGGAAAAGCTGCGCGCCTACGGCATTGCGCCGCCGCACCAGACCCGGAAGGACGTCAGCGTGGTGAAGTTCATGCGCCGCCCGGTCGAACAGGCGGTCGCCTGTCCGCAGTGCGGCTCCACCCACACCGTCGTCACCTCCGAGTTCGGGTCCACGGCCTGCAAGGCGCTGTACAAGTGCCTCGACTGCCAGGAGCCCTTCGATTACTTCAAACCCTATTAAGGTCGGAGCACACACCATGTCCGCACTCCGTTTTCAAGAACTCGCCGTCAAGCGCGTGAACCCCGAGGCCGCCGGCGCAGTGGCGATCACGTTCGACATCCCCAGCGCCGAGCGCGAACGCTTCGCCTTCGAGCCGGGCCAGTTCCTCACCCTGCGCGCCACCATCGATGGCCAGGACGTGCGCCGCAACTATTCGATCAGCAGCCCGCGCAGCCGGCTGACCCGTGACGGCGAGCTCGAGATCGGCATCCGCCCGGTCGAAGGCGGCCTGTTCTCGAACTGGGCCGCGCGTGCCATCAAGCCCGGCGACACCCTCCAGGTGATGCCGCCCGACGGCCGCTTCGTGATCAAGAAGAAGCGCGCGATCCACCGCGTCGGCTTTGCCGCCGGCTCGGGCATCACGCCCATCCTGTGCATCGCCGCGAGCACGCTCGAAGAGCAGCCGGACTCCAAGTTCACGCTGATCTACGGCAACCGTCGCATGTCCACGGTGATGTTCAACGAGGCCCTGCAGGACCTCAAGGACCGCTACCGCGACCGCCTGACCATGATCCACGTGCTGTCGCGCCAGGCCCAGGAAGTGGACCTGCTGCAGGGCCGCATCGACGGCGCCAAGGTGCGCGACATCATCCGCAGCCTGCTGCCGGTGGGCAGCATGGACGAGGTCTTCATCTGCGGACCGGACGAGATGATCAGCGCCACCGAGACCGCGCTGGTCGAGGCCGGCGTGCCGGCCGACCGCATCCGCACCGAGCGCTTCACCGTCAACCTGCCGGCGGGGGCGCATCCGGTCGGCGCCTCCAGCACCGCCGAGGCGGCCGCCGCCGCGACCAAGGACATCACCATGGTCCTGGTCCTCGACGGCAAGGAGCAC
>JAKLLJ010000025.1:0-257 GCA_023150215.1 Thauera sp.
GGCAAGGACGCCGACCACGACAAGCCGACCTATGTCACCCTGCTCGGGCTGACCGAAGCGAAGCGCCTCGCCGACGAGATGCTGGACGACGCCCGCCGGACGCTACGCCCCCTGGGCGCGCGCGCGCTGCGTCTCGAACAGCTCGCCGACTACGTCGTGCACCGCAGCTTCTGATCCTGCCGATCGACGGCCCCGAAGAACAAACGCCCCCCCAAAAAGCCGGACTCGCCCTGGCCTCCTCCCCAAACCTGGAACGC
>JAKLLJ010000025.1:267-18972 GCA_023150215.1 Thauera sp.
GGCTCACCCGCCGATGTGCGCACGCTCGACCGCCGTGATCTCGACGCACTCGCCAGCGAACTGCGCGCCTTCCTGATCGAGTCCGTATCCAGGACCGGCGGCCATCTTTCGTCCAATCTCGGCACGGTCGAGCTGACCATCGCCCTCCATCACGTCTTCAATACCCCGCACGACCGCATCGTGTGGGACGTCGGCCACCAGACCTACGGCCACAAGATCCTCACCGGCCGCCGCGAGGCGATGTCGGGGCTGCGCCACTTCGGCGGCATCTCCGGCTTTCCGCGGCGCTGCGAGAGCAATTACGACACCTTCGGCACGGCGCACTCCTCGACCTCGATCTCGGCCGCCCTCGGCATGGCGGTGGCGGCGCGCGCGCGCGGCGAGGACCGTCACGCGATCGCGGTGATCGGCGATGGCGCGATGTCGGCAGGCATGGCCTTCGAGGCGCTCAACAACGCCGGCGACATGGAGGACATCAACCTGCTGGTGATCCTCAACGACAACGAGATGTCGATCTCGCCGCCGGTCGGGGCGCTCACCAAGATCCTCGCCCGCATGCTGTCCGGATCGACCTACAACACTGCGCGCCGTGTCGGCGAGAAGGTGCTCGGCATGGCGCCGCCGGTGGCCGAGCTCGCGCGCAAGGTCGAGGAGTACGCCAAGGGCATGATCAGCCCGGGCACGCTGTTCGAGGAGTTCGGCTTCCACTACTACGGCCCGATCGACGGCCACGACCTCGACGCGCTGATCCCCACGCTGCACAACCTCAAGCGCCTCAAGGGGCCGCAGTTCCTGCACGTGATCACCCGCAAGGGCCAGGGCTACAAGCTCGCCGAGGCTGATCCGGTGCTCTACCACGGGGTCTCCAAGTTCGACCACACGGCCGGCATCCAGACCAGCAAGGGCGGCGGCAAGCTCACCTACACCCAGGTGTTCGGCGACTGGCTGTGCGACATGGCGAAGGCCGACGCGCGCGTCGTCGGCATCACCCCGGCGATGCGCGAGGGCTCCGGCCTGGTGCGCTTCGCGCAGGAGTTCCCCGAGCGCTACTTCGACGTCGGCATCGCCGAGCAGCACGCGGTGACTTTCGCCGCAGGCCTCGCCTGCGAAGGCTTCGTGCCGGTGGTGGCGATCTACTCCACCTTCCTGCAGCGCGCCTACGACCAGTTGATCCACGACGTGGCGCTGCAGAACCTGCCGGTGGTGTTCGCAATCGACCGCGGCGGCCTGGTCGGCGCCGACGGCGCCACCCACCATGGTGCCTTCGATCTCTCCTACCTCACCTGTGTCCCCAACCTGGTGGTGATGGCGCCGTCCGACGAGGACGAGTGCCGCCAGATGCTCTATACCGCCGTGCAACATCCGGGCCCGAGCGCGGTGCGCTACCCGCGCGGCAGTGGCTCCGGCACCCCCCCACAGGCGCAGATGCGCGCCCTGCCGATCGGCAGGGGCGAGATCCTGCGCCACGGCAGACGCGTTGCCCTTCTCGCCTTCGGCAGCATGGTCAGCGTGGCGCGCGAGCTTGGGGAGACGCTCGACGCCAGCGTCGCCAACATGCGCTTCATCAAGCCGCTCGACGAGGCCTTGATCGCCGAGCTCGCCGCCCGCCACGACCTGCTCGTCACGCTCGAGGAGAACGCGGTGATCGGTGGTGCCGGCGCCGAAGTTGCGCGCCTTGTCGACAGCCTCGCGGCGCGGCCGCGTGTTCTGCGCCTCGGGCTCCCCGACCGTTTCATCGACCACGGCGACCAGGCGCAGCTGCTGGCGACGGTGGGGCTCGACAAGGCCGGCATCATCACCAGCATCGAGCGCGCGCTCACCCTGTAAAAGTTGAGCATTTTTGTCGGGAAAGTTAAGATTGAATCAAAAGTGCAACACGATTGCACTTTCGGCCACGAATGTCGATCCGACCTCCGCCCGCGCCGCGCCGATAACCCAGCAGAGAACAGCCCATGAACGCCCCCATCGAGCTCGCCATCCCCGACGTCCAGAGCAGCGCCGACAGCCGCCGGATCGCGATCAACAAGGTCGGCATCAAGTCGATCCGCCACCCGGTCAAGGTCGCCGACAAGGCGGGCGGCGTCCAGCACACGGTGGCGACGTTCAACATGTATGTCGGCCTGCCCCACAACTTCAAGGGCACCCACATGTCGCGCTTCATCGAGATCCTCAACGGCAACGAGCGTGAGATCTCGGTCGAGAACTTCGAGCCGATGCTGCGCGCGATGGTCGAACGCCTCGAGGCCGAGACCGGCCACGTCGAGATGAGCTTCCCCTACTTCATCGCCAAGACCGCGCCGGTCTCCGGCGTGAGGAGTCTGATGGACTACGAGGTGTGCTTCGTCGGCAGCATCCGCGAGGGCGGGGTCTACGAATTCACGATGAAGGTGGTGGTGCCGGTGACCAGCCTGTGCCCGTGCTCGAAGAAGATCTCCGAATACGGCGCCCACAACCAGCGCTCGCACGTCACCGTCACCGCGGTGCTCAACGACCACCTGTGGATCGAGGAGATGGTGCAGATGGTCGAGGCCCAGGCCTCGTGCGAGGTCTTCGGCCTGCTCAAGCGCCCCGACGAGAAGTGGGTCACCGAGCGCGCCTACGACAACCCCAAGTTCGTCGAGGACATGGTGCGCGACGTCGCCGGCCAGCTGAACCGCGAGCCGCGCATCGACGCCTACGTGGTCGAGTCCGAGAACTTCGAGTCGATCCACAACCACTCCGCTTACGCGCTGATCGAGCGCGACAAGCGCGGCGGGGCCTGACCCCCGCCCCTTTAGCGGGGCCGTGTCGCGGGTGCGCTCGGGCACGCACGCCCGGCGCCGCGACGCGATGGTCGCAAGCGCGTCGGCGGAGTAAGATAAGCGTTTTCTGAAATAGGAGAACGCATGATGTCCAAGTCCCACGTCCAGATCGTGAGCGATGTCTCCAAGGCGCTCGCCACGCTGCGCAAGGAGATCCCCGAGACCATGCAGGGCTTCGGCGCGATGGCCAAGAGCTCGCTGCAGGACGGCGTGCTGAGCGAGCTGCAGAAGGAACTCATCGCACTCGCGATCGCCGTCACCCAGCGCTGCGACGCCTGCATCGGCTTCCACATCAAGGCGCTGATCCGCCTCGGCGCGACCCGCGAGCAGATCATGGAGACCCTGGGCGTGTGCACCTATATGGGCGGCGGCCCGGCCCTGATGTACGCCGCGGAAGCGGTGCGCGCCTACGAGGAGATGCTGCCGCAGGCCAGGTGAGCGCAGCCCGGGCCCGACCGCGGCCGCCTTGCCCGTCCCGATGCGCCGGGTCGGGGCCGGCGACGGGATCTCTTCACTTTACCCCCCGCAAAAAACTGTTCACTTCCCGGAAAAAAACACTATAATGCCGACCTTCGAGCGGAGAGGTGGCAGAGTGGTCGAATGTACCTGACTCGAAATCAGGCGTAGGTGCGAGCCTACCGTGGGTTCGAATCCCACCCTCTCCGCCAATTAGTACTTGAAGTTGCTGGATCAGTCGTTATAATCCGGCACCTTCGCAGTGCAGCACAAAGCGCCCGTAGCTCATCTGGATAGAGTACCTGGCTACGAACCAGGGGGTAGGAGGTTCGAATCCTTCCGGGCGCGCCAGATTCTAAAAACGCCGGCTTCTTGTGAAGCCGGCGTTTTTTTTGGTGTTGCCCCTCATCGAGCACGAGCGCAGCGCGCTGCGCCGCCTTCAGGGACAGCGCGCCACCCTGCCCCGGCGCACCGGCTCCAGGAAGCCGCAGACCCGCTCGATGACCACCTCCGGCCGTTCCCGATGCGGCACATGGAAGGTCTCGGGAAGGATCTCGACCTGCGCCGGACCGGCGGAGAGGCCACCGATGAGCTCTGGATGAATGGTCGTGCCGTATTCGTCATGGACACCATGGAGGGCGAGCACGGGACAGCGGACCTGCGGCAGCACCGACTTCAACGACCAGGCCGCGAACTCCGGGTGCAACCAGCTTTCGGTCCACGCGTCCAGCACCCAGCGTGCCTTGTCACCGTGGTAACGCTCCAGCCGCTTCAGCTGCGCGCCGTCGGTAAACTGCCCCTTGGCCTGCGCGATGCTGCTCAGCGTCAGCGCCTCGGGAAAGACCTGGGCCGACTCGGTGATCAAGGCATCGCAGGCGGAGGCGAACAGCGCCGCACAGTTGACCGCCATCCCACCCCCCACGCTGTGGCCGAAAGCCACGAAACGCTCCAGCCCGAGTTGCTCGCGCAGGACCGGGAAGAAGACCTGCGCCTCCTCGGCAACGAAATCCAGCGTCGGCAATTCCGCACGCGCAGCCGAGCGGCCGAAGCCGAGGCGGTCGTAGGCAATCACGCGGCGGCCGCTGGCCGCACACAGCGCAGCAGGAAAGTCCCGCCACAGCTCGACGCAGCCGAGCGAGTCGTGGAAAAGAACGATGGCGCTAGCGCGCACGCCACCGCTGCCCTCGCCTGCGCCGGGCGTGCCCGGAGGCACCCACGCACGCGCGAAGATGCGGCCTTGCGGGTGCGCGACCCAAAGGTCGGAGGTAGCGATGTCAGAAGGCCGCCGTCGGGTCATGGTGGGTTCTCTGGTCCTGGTGGGTCGGCGCTGCCGATGACGCCCACCGCCCTCGACACGTGCGGCGATCACACCGGCTGCCGGCATGTGAGCGTTGCTGCGAACGGGACGGATCCGTACTGCGCCGTATTGGAAGAGGCATTCTTTCTCCCATTGACGTTCACGTCAACATCTGCACACGCGCCGAAGCCTGCGAAGCTCCGCACGCTCCCGCCCGTAACGCCCCTCTCCGGCGCCCACCGTTACTGCGGACGCGCGCAAGCTCGGTTAAGCTGGCGGACTCGAACCCTCTCCTGATCCGGTGATGCCCGACGCTCACGCACTGCTCGGCCTGCAACCCGGCGCCACGCCGCAGCAGATCAAGCGCGCCTTTCGCAAACTGGCCATGCAGTGGCATCCCGACCGCAACGCCGACCCGGCTGCCGCCGCGCATTTCCGGCGCCTGCGCGAGGCGCACGACAGTCTGCTCGCCACGCTCCTCGACGCGGCCGAAACGGCGTCGCGAAACGACCACGGCAGTGCCAGTGAGGACGCGGCACAGGCCACCCGAGCGCGGCGCCGATCGCAGGCAGACGCTGGAAATCAGCATCGAGGAAAGCTTCACAGGCGCGCTGTGCGCGATCGTCGTCCCCCGCCGTGCGCCCTGTGTGCAATGCGACGGCAGCGGCAAGGAGACGCTGAGCGTCAGCCAGCTCTGTCCGTCCTGCGGCGGCACCGGACGCCTGCGCGCCCCCGCCGGACTGGTACGCTGCCCGGACTGCGACGGGCGCGGCTACCGCAGCGCCTGCCCATGCAGCGTGTGCGCCGGCAGTGGCGAGCAGACCATTGAGCGCACGCTCGAGGTCCGCATTCCGGCGGGCGTGGTCGACGACGACGAGCTGCGTCTGGCCGGCGAAGGCGACCCTCACGCCAACCCGGGTCATCCGCCCGGCGACCTGCGCCTGCGCATCCGTCTCGCCCCCCACCCCCTGTTTCGCCGCGACGGCCGCGACCTGATCCTGCAGCGCCCGGTGAGCGCACTGCGGCTACTGATCGGCGGCACGATCCGGGTCCCCCATCCCGCGGGCCTGCGCAGCCTGCGCATCGAACCCGGGCTCGCCCATCCGCGCAGCCTGCGCATCGCCGGTGCCGGCTTTCCGGCGCGCGCGAAGTGGCCGGCGGGCGATCTGGTGGTCGAGTTCGAGCCGCTCCTGCCGCACTCCCCCGACACCGCCCTGCACGATCTGATCGACCAGCTGGACCGCGCCCTCGCCGCCAGCGCCGACCATCACTTTCCGGAGCTCGCACGCTGGGAGGCCGACTGGCTGAACGAGCATTGAATCGGCACCCGCAGTACAATAAGCGTTTACTGATATATATGTCCCGCAGGGGCATCCGAGGCTCCGCCCCATGCGCCGTCTACTCCCCGTACTGATCCTCGCGCTTGCCGCCGCCGGATTCCTTGCCCTGCGTGCAAGCCGCCCCGCCGCCCCCGTCGCCGAGGCCCGCGAACGCGTCTGGCGGGTCGCAGCCGAGCCGCTCGCCGTCGCCTCGGTCCATCCGACGCTGGTGCTCTACGGCCGCATCGAAGCACCCGACCGCATCCGCGCCGCGGCGCCGGTGGGCGGTCGCGTGCTCGAGCTCCGGGTGCGCGACGGCGACCGCGTCGACGCGGGCGCGGTGCTCGCACGCATGGACCCCCGCGACTTGCAGCCGCGCCTCGCCCAGGCTGCGGCCGAACTCGAGCGCGAACGCGTGCGTCATCGCCACGACCAGGAGGCGATCACGCACGAACGTACGCTGCTCGAGCTTGCCGAGGCCAAGCTCGCGCGCTTCGAGCGCCTGAAGAACGCCCGCCTCGGCGCCGAAATCACCGTCGACCAGTCGCGCGAGGAGGTGGCCCGTGTACGCCTGTCACTGTCCCAGCGTCGCCAGGCGATCGCCGAACATCCGGCTCGCCTCGCGCACCTGCAGGCGACGCTCGCCGAGGCGCGTCGCGATGCCGAGCGTGGTGAAATCATCGCCCCCTTCGCCGCCCGCATCGGCAAGGTCGACGTCGCCGCCGGCGACCAGGTCCAGCCCGGACAGGCCTTGATCAGCCTCTACCCGTCCCACGAACTCTTCCTGCGTGCCCGCGTACCCGCAATCTACACCGAGGAGTTGCGCGCCGCGCTGGCCCGCGGGGAGCCGCTGCGCGCGTACGCGGATTTCGGCACCACCCGTCTCTCCGCCCGCCTCGAGCGCATCGGTGGCGAGGCCGATGCGCGCGGTGTCGATGTACTCCTGCGCATGGACGACGCCGGCAAGGTGCCGGTGGGCGCCTTCGTCAATGCGGTGCTCGAGCGCCCGCGACTGGACGACGTGTTTGCAGTGTCGCCGGCGGCACTGCACGGCGGCGACCGTATCTACCTGATCGAGAACGATCGCCTCAAGGCAGTGCCGGTGGTGCGCGCCGGCGAACGCCGCGACGGCGAACGCCTGTCGGTACTGGTGCGGGCACGTGACGACAGCGCCGCACTGCGCGCAGGCCAGCGCATTCTCGCCACTCATCTGCCGCATGCAATCGACGGCCTCGCCGTGGAGATCCTCGAGGCCGCACGATGAAGCACGTCAGCCTGCTCGAGCGCCTGGCCGGCCACAAGGTCGCCGCCAACGTGCTGATGCTGCTCGCCTTCGTGCTCGGGGTGATCGGCATCATGCGCATGAACGTGCAGTTCTTTCCCACCTTCGAGCTCGACGTGATCTCGGTGCGGGTGGTGTGGACCGGCGCCTCGGCCGAAGACGTCGAAGTCGGCATCGTCGCTCCCCTGGAAGAGCGCCTGAAGACGGTCGATGGGCTCAAGAAGATGAGCTCGACCTCGGCCCAGGGCGTGGCCAGCATCACGCTCGAGCTGCACGAGGACACCGACGCCCTGCTCGCCCTCGACCAGGTGCGCCAGCGCGTCGACGAATTCCGCAATCTGCCGCGCGACGCCGAAACACCCGAAGTGAGCCGGGTGTCGCGCTACGAGCCGATCGCCCGCCTGCTGGTGCGCGGCGACAGCGTCGACGAGCTGCGCCCTTGGGTGCGCCGCTTCGAGAGCGAGCTGCTCGCCGCCGGCATCGACCGGGTGACGATCACCGGCATGCCGGAGGAGCGCATCGCGATCGAGATCCCCTCCGCCGCACTGGAGACGCTCGGCCTGTCGCTGACCCAGGTCGGCGAGCGGGTCGGCCAGCTCGCACGCGACTACCCGGCCGGTATCGCCGGCGAAGCCGACGGCGCGCGCGAGATCCGCGGCCTGGAGCAGCGCCGCAGCGCCGGGGCCTTCGCGCCACTGCCAGTGCTCAGCGATGAGCATGGCGTGGTACGTCTGGGCGAGATCGCCCGCCTGAGCCGCGAGCCGCGCAGCAACGAACTGGCGCTCTCCGAGCGCGGCGACGCGGTGGTCGAGCTGCAGTTGCAGCGCAGCGAAGGCGGGCACTCGCTAAAGG
The DNA here is from genome assembly GCA_023150215.1 of Thauera sp. Classification (GTDB taxonomy): domain Bacteria; phylum Pseudomonadota; class Gammaproteobacteria; order Burkholderiales; family Rhodocyclaceae; genus Thauera. Next base: position 8,275 of record JAKLLJ010000025.1, read on the forward strand.
CGGCGACGGTGCTGGAGCGCTGGCTGGAAAAGACCCGCCCGACACTGCCACCGAGCATCCGCCTGGAAGTCTTCGACGCGCAGTGGCAGCTGATCAGCGAGCGCATCGAGCTGCTGGTGAGCAACGGCCTCTCGGGCCTGCTGCTGGTGGTCGCGGTGCTGTACTTCTTCCTGCCCGCACGGGTTGCATTCTGGGTCATGGCCGGCGTGCCCACCGCCTTTCTCGCCACTCTCGGCCTGATGTTCTTCCTCGGTGGCACACTCAACATGATGAGCCTGTTCGCGCTGATCATGGCGCTCGGCATCATCGTGGACGATGCGATCGTGGTCAGCGAGGACGCCGACACCCACCGCCACCTGGGCGAAGGGGCGGCGCAGGCCGCGCTCGGCGGCGCGCGGCGGATGCTTTGGCCGGTGCTCGCCTCGTCGCTGACCACGGTGGCGGCCTTCCTGCCGCTGATGATGGTGGGCGGCATCATCGGCAACATCCTCGGCGACATTCCCTTCGTGATGGTCGCGGTGATCGTCGCCTCGCTGATCGAATGCTTCCTGATCCTGCCCGCTCACCTGCGCGGCGCGCTGGCCGGCAGCACGGCACTGCAGGATTCGCCGCTGCGCCAGCGGCTCGACGCCGGGTACGCACGCTTTCGCGACGGTCCCTTCCGGCGCATGGTCGAGCGTGCACTCGCCTGGCGCGCCACCACGGTCGCGATCACGGTCGCGCTGATGGTGCTCGCGGTCGGCCTGATCGCCGGCGGACGAATCGGCTTCGTGTTCTTTCCCACCCCCGAGGGCCAGGTCATCTACGCCAATACGACCTTCGTCGCCGGCACGCCACGCGCCCACACCGAGGCGTATCTGGCCGCGCTCGAGCGCGCGCTGTTCGAGGCCGAGGCGGAACTCGGCGGTGGCCTGGTGCAGACCGCCGTCGCGCGCCTCGGCGGCACGATCAGCAGTGGCAGCGGCAGCAGCGCGCGCGGCGACCAGCTCGCCGGTGTGATGGTCGAACTCACCCCGCCCGACACCCGCGAGGTACGCAACGAACGCTTTCTCGCCGTGTGGCGCGAGAAGGTGCCGGCAGTCGCCGGCCTCGAGCTGCTCACCTTCACCGCGCGCCAGTCGGGTCCGCCGGGGCGCGACATCAACATCCGCCTCACCGGCGACGACGCCAACGCGCTCAAGGCGGCCGCGCTGGAACTGGCCGAGACGCTCAAGAGCATCCCCGGCGTCAGCGAACCCGAGGACGACATGCCCTACGGCCGCGAGCAGCTCGTCTATCGGCTGACGCCCGCTGGCGAAGCGCTCGGGCTCACCACCGAGAGCCTCGGCCGCCAGTTGCGCGCAGCCTTCGACGGCGCCCTCGCCCAGCTCGTGCAGGTCGGGCGCGACGAACTCGAGGTGAGGGTGATGCTGCCGCGCACCGAACGCAGCCGGCTCGATGTCTTCGAGCGCATCACGATCAGCCTGCCCGACGGCCGCTTCGTACCGCTCGCCACGGTGGCGAGCTGGGAATCGCGCCGCGGCTTCGAGGCCTTGCGCCACGCCCAGGGCCGGCTCGCGGTCGAAGTCTCGGCTGCGGTCGATTCCCATGTCAGCAACGCCAACGTGGTGCAGGCAGGGCTCGAGCGCGAAACCCTGCCACCGCTCGCGCAAAAATACGGCTTCGAATTCAGCTTCGAGGGCCGCTCGGCCGACCAGCGCGAGACCATGGCCGACATGAAGGCGGGCCTGATCCTCGGGCTGGGCCTGATCTACCTGGTGCTGGTGTGGTCGTTCTCGTCATGGAGCTGGCCGCTGGTGGTGATGTCGGCGATCCCGCTCGGGCTCGCCGGGGCGATCTTCGGCCACTGGGCGCTCGGCATCGACCTCACCATCCTGTCGATGTTCGGCCTCTTCGGGCTGGCCGGGATCGTGGTGAACAACTCGATCATCCTGGTGAGCCTGTTCAAGGAGCTGCAGCACAAGGGCGCCAGCCTGCACGACGCCCTGGTGGGTGCCTCCTGCGGTCGCCTGCGCGCGGTGCTGCTGACCTCTCTGACCACCATCGGCGGCCTCACGCCGCTGCTCTTCGAGCGCTCGCTGCAGGCCCAGTTCCTGATCCCGATGGCGACCGCGATCGCCTTCGGACTAGGCTTCTCGGCGCTGCTGGTGCTGTTTTTCGTGCCCGCGCTGCTGTCAATGCTGGAGGGCATGCACGCCTGGCTGGCAGGCGTGCCGCGGCGGGCTGAAGCGTGACGCGGGCTGCACGATCAAGGCCCGCGCGCGCACTCGAAGCGCGGCTCAGAGCGGCGCTTCGATCCGCTCGACGCCGCCCATGTAGGGCACCAGGGCCTTCGGGACCACGATCGAGCCGTCGGCCTGCTGGTGGTTCTCCAGCACCGCAACCAGGGTGCGCCCCACGGCAAGGCCGGAGCCGTTGAGCGTGTGCACCAGCTCGTTCTTGCCCTGCGCGTTCTTGAAGCGCGCCTGCATGCGGCGTGCCTGGAAGGCCTCGCAGTTCGAGCAGCTCGAAATCTCGCGGTAGGTGTTCTGCGCCGGCAGCCATACTTCCAGGTCGTAGGTGCGGGCAGCCGAGAAACCCATGTCGCCGGTGCACAGCGTGATCACGCGATAGGGCAGCTCGAGCTTATGCAGGATGGCCTCGGCGTGGCCGACCATCTGCTCGAGCGCTTCATTGCTCCTGCCCGGCTCGACGATCTGCACCATCTCGACCTTGTCGAACTGGTGCTGGCGGATCATGCCGCGCACGTCGCGCCCACCACTGCCCGCTTCGGAGCGAAAGCACGGACTGTGCGCCGTCATGCGGATCGGCAGCGCGTCGAGCGCGAGCACGTCCTCGCGCACGCTGTTGGTGAGGGTGATCTCGGCGGTGGGAATCAGGTACTGCTCCAGCCCCTCCTCGTCACCGCCGCGCAGCACCCAGAACAGGTCTTCCTTGAACTTGGGCAACTGGCCGGTGCCGTAGAGCGCCGAACCATTGACGATGTAGGGCGTGTAGCACTCGGTGTAGCCGTGCTCGCGGGTGTGGGTGTCGAGCATGAACTGCGCCAGTGCCCGATGCAGGCGCGCCACTGGACCACGCAGGAAAGCGAAGCGCGAGCCGGACAGCTTGGCGCCGGTCTCGAAGTCGAGCCCGAGCGGCGCGCCGAGATCGACGTGGTCGCGCACCTCGAAGTCGTAGCTGCGCGGCGTGCCCCAGCGCCTCACCTCGACGTTGCCGCCCTCGTCCGCGCCCACCGGCACGCCTTCTTGCGGCAGGTTGGGCAGGGTGGCGAGAAAGGCGTTCATGCGCTCGAGCAGCACTGGCAGCGCCTGCTCGCAGGCCTTGAGCTCGTCGCCGAGTTGGGCGACCTCGGCCATCACGCCCGAAGCGTCCTCGCCCTTGCCCTTGAGCATGCCGATCTGCTTGGAGAGCGCATTGCGGCGCGCCTGCAGTTCCTGCGTGCGCGTCTGCACCTGCTTGCGCTCGTCCTCCAGCGCCTGGAAGGCGCCGGTGTCGAGCTGCAGGCCGCGGGTCGCAAGGCGCGCGGCGACGTGGTCGATCTGGGTGCGAAGAAGCTGGATGTCGAGCATCGGAGGGGTTCCTGAAAGTTACCGGAGCGATCAAACAAAACTGAAATCGATTCATCGGAAATTGCGCCAACCAACTGATTACGCAGCGCTTTCCGGACTGCCGAGCGGTCTCGCACAAGGGCAGGATTAAGCATTTCAATCAAGCACTTGCCTTATTGCCCGAATATTTATCGAACTTGAAAAAGGAGGCTTGTCCACTATCTTTACAATGACGACGAAGCCGCGACAGACGGCCCATACTTGGAGGAAGACGGCATGCTATCGATTCGCGACTGCCTGGACTACTGTGATCTGACCGATGAGGAGGTTTCCCTGATTGCCGAACACGAGGACATCCCAGACTGCGCCGCGGCACAGCTTTGCTGCGGACTGGTGCAAACGCCCGAGGGCGTGATGGCCTTGACCCACTACATGCGCGATCTCATCGAACGCGCCAACGCACGCGGCGATGTACACAAGGCCCGGGTGGCCGAATCGGTATGCGCGCGCTTCATGAAGGATCATCCGCTCCCGCACTGAGGCTCTCCTCGCCCGGCGTACCTTTTTTCGCCGGGTCTTTGCGCGAGGCCTCGCCCTCTCCGGCGAGCGACCTCGCGTGTTGTTGTTCACGCCCTGCAACCTGCCCACCGGCCGACGCCTGCCGGTCGAGTTCGCGCAACCAGGCCAGCTTCTGCCCGATCTTGCCCTCCATGCCGCGCGGCGTCGGCTGGTACCAGCCGGGCGGCGCCAGGCCCTCTGGAAGGTAACGCTCCCCTGCGGCATAGGCATCGGGCTCGTCGTGGGCGTAGCGGTAAGCCTTGCCGTAGTCGAGCGCCTTCATCAGCTTGGTGGGCGCATTGCGCAGGTGCAGCGGCACCGGCCTCGAGCCATCACGGGCGACGAAGGCGCGCGCGGCATTGTAGGCCTTGTAGGCAGCATTGGATTTCGCTGCGCAGGCGAGGAAGATCGTCGCCTGCGCGAGTGCGAGTTCGCCTTCGGGCGAACCGAGCCGCTCATAGGTGTTGCAGGCGTTGAGGGTGATCTCGAGCGCACGCGGGTCCGCAAGGCCGATATCTTCCACGGCCATGCGGATCAGGCGCCGGCCAAGGTAGAGCGGGTCGGCACCGCCGTCGAGCATGCGGCACAGCCAGTACAGCGAGGCGTCGGGGTCGGAGCCACGCACCGACTTGTGCAGTGCCGAGATCTGGTCGTAGAAGGCCTCGCCGCCCTTGTCGAAGCGACGCAGGTTGCGCGCCAAGGCCTGATCGACGAAAGCGGCAGTCACCACATTGACGTGTGCGGTCTCGGCGGCGACCAGCATCTGCTCGATCAGGTTCATCAGCCGGCGCGCATCACCATCCGCAAACCCGACCAGACGCTCGCGTGCATCTTCGTCGAAACCGAGCTGCGGGCAGGCAAGCGCATGCGCACGCTCGAAGAGCCGAACCATCGCGTCGGTGTCGAGCGCCTCGAGCACGTAAACCGCGGCGCGCGACAGCAGCGCCGAATTGACCTCGAACGAGGGGTTCTCGGTGGTGGCGCCGATGAAGGTCACCAGGCCCTGCTCGACAAAGGGCAGGAAAGCGTCCTGTTGCGCCTTGTTGAAGCGGTGCACCTCATCCACGAACAGGATCGTGTGGCGCCCGCGCGCCTTCGCCGCCTGCGCCTGCTGGATCGCCTCGCGAATCTCCTTGACGCCCGAGAACACCGCCGACAGCGCGACGAACTCGGCGTCGAAACCTCGCGCCATCAGCCTCGCCAGCGTGGTCTTGCCGACGCCTGGCGGCCCCCACAGGATCATCGAGTGCGGCCGGCGCGACTCGAAGGCCAGGCGCAGCGGCTTGCCCGCCCCGAGCAGATGGACCTGGCCAGCGACTTCGTCCAGGGTCTGCGGTCGCATGCGCTCGGCAAGCGGGACCTGCGGCGGCTCGAGGGCGTCGAAGAGGTCGCTCATGCGCGAGGGTTCAGCGCACGCGCCCGGGGACGTCGCCGATGATGTCGGCGCCCGCTGGCGGCTCGAAACGGAAGCGGTCGGCCGCCAGCGCGGGATTGGCGCGCAGCCGGGTGAAGCGGATCACCGTGGTCTGGCCGAAGTGATCGCGCATCTCCATGCGCTGCAACTGGCCGCCGGAAAAGCCGATACGCAGTGACTCGAAGCCGCTTTCGGTCAGCTTCGGGCGCGCCTCGGCCCAGGCCAGGCCGTCGTGCGTACCACCGTCGGCGAGTTCGAAGCTGTCGTCGAGCGCCCCGCTGCCGAACAAAATCGCCGCCGGCGTGGCACCGAGTGCATCACCGATCTCGCGCACGGTGACCTGATTGAGGTCGGGATCCCAGGACCACAAGGCCTTGCCGTCACCGACCAGCAGTTGCCGGTAGGGGCGGACGTACTCCCAGTGAAAGCGCCCCGGACGCGCATAGGCAAAGCTGCCGGCGGCCTCCTGCGGACGCCGCCCCGACTGCGCGGTGACGACCTGCTCGAACTCGCCTTCGGCACTACGCACGCTGGCAACGAAATCGCGCAACTGCTTCACGCCGTCGGCGGCACCCGCCGCGAGCGCCGCCGCGGCGAGTGCAACCCCCAGCGCAGCACGCACGAACACCGGCACTGCCTCGCAGAAAGAGCTCATTCGTTGTCCTTGGGCGGAACGATGACTTCACGATTGCCGTTGCTGCCCATCGGTGATACCAGCCCCGCGCGCTCCATCTGCTCGATCAGCCGCGCAGCGCGGTTGTAGCCGATGCGCAGGTGGCGCTGCACCAGCGAAATCGAGGGCCGGCGCGTCTTGATGACGACTTCCACCGCCTGGTCGTAGAGCGCGTCCGACTCGCCGTCGCCGCCCTCCCCGCCACCGCCGAGCGCCGCCTCGAGGTCGTCATCGGGCGCGGCCAGGATGCCTTCGACGTAATCCGGCGGACCGATCTTCTTGAGGTGGTCGACGACCTTGTGCACTTCGTCGTCGGCGACGAAAGCGCCATGCACCCGCACCGGCAGGCCGGTGCCCGGCGCGAGATAGAGCATGTCGCCCATGCCGAGCAGGGTTTCGGCCCCCATCTGGTCAAGGATGGTCCGCGAGTCGATCTTGCTCGACACCTGGAAGGCGATGCGCGTGGGCACGTTGGCCTTGATCAGGCCGGTGATCACGTCCACCGAGGGGCGCTGGGTGGCGAGGATCAGGTGGATGCCGGCGGCGCGCGCCTTTTGCGCGAGACGGGCGATCAACTCTTCGACCTTCTTGCCGACCACCATCATCATGTCGGCGAGTTCGTCGACCACCACCACGATGTAGGGCAGCTGCTCGAGCGGCTCGGGGTTCTCGGGGCTGATCGAGAACGGGTTGGTGAGCGGCGTCTCGGCCTTGCGCGCCTCCTGCACCGCCTTGTTGAAGCCGGCCAAGTTGCGCACGCCGACCGCTGCCATCAGCTTGTAGCGCTTGTCCATCTCGGTCACGCACCAGTTGAGCGCGTTGGCGGCGTGTTTCATGTCGGTGACCACCGGCGCCAGCAGGTGCGGGATGCCCTCGTAGATCGACAGCTCGAGCATCTTCGGGTCGACCATGATCAGCCGCACCCGATCGGGCTCGCTCTTGTACAGCAGCGACAGGATCATCGCGTTGATGCCCACCGACTTGCCCGAACCGGTGGTGCCGGCCACCAGCAAGTGCGGCATCTTGGCAAGGTCGGCCACCACCGGCTGGCCGCCGATGTCCTTGCCGAGCACCACGGTAAGTGGTGAATGCGCGTCCTGGTACACCTTGGAGCCGATGATCTCGGACAGGCGCACCATCTGGCGCTTGGGGTTCGGCAGTTCGAAGGCCATGCACGACTTGCCAGGCACGGTCTCGACCACGCGGATCGACACCAGCGACAGCGCGCGCGCGAGGTCCTTGCCGAGATTGACCACCTGGCTGCCCTTGACCCCGGTCGCGGGCTCGATCTCGTAGCGCGTGATGACCGGCCCGGGATAGGCCGCGAGCACCTTCACCTCGACGCCAAAGTCGGCGAGCTTGGTCTCGATCAGGCGCGAGGTGAATTCGAGCGACTCGGGCGATGGCGGCTCGACGCCGCCCGAGGCGGGGTCGAGCAGACCGACCGGCGGAATCACGCCCTCGGGGACGTCGGCAAACAGGGTCTGCTGACGCTCCTTTTCCACTCGCTCGGACTTCACCACCGCGACCACCGCCGGCTCGATGCGCAGCGGGGGCGCAGCTTCGGCCTTGTCGACCTTCTTGCGCCGGGTCTGCACCACCTCCTCGCGCTTGTGTGCGATCTCGCGCCCGACGCGACGGTCCTGCCAATGCAGCCAGGACTGCTGCGCCCCAAGCACTGCCTGCTCACAGCGAAGGCCGATGCCCTCCATCACCGCAAGCCAGGACACCCCGGTAAACAAGGACAGGCCCGAGGCAAGCAAGGCGAGCAGGATCAGGGTGCCACCCGTGAAGCCGAAGTAGCGCCGGGTGAACTGGGCGAGCTCCATGCCGATCAAGCCGCCCGGTTCGAGCGGCAACGCCACGCCGTGGGAGTGAAAGCGCAGGAATTCGAGCGCGCTGCTGGTGATCAGGACCACGAAGAAGCCGATCATCACGAAGATGAAGGAACGGTGATCGAGCTCGAGCTGGTTCTTGAGCCGACGGAACCCCCACAGCAGGCTGTAGCCGAGGAAGACGACCAGCCACCACGACGACACGCCGAACAGGTAAAGCAGCAGGTCGGCGAGCCAGGCGCCGAAGCGTCCGCCGGGGTTGGCCACGCGCGCCACGTCGGCGGCATGGGACCAGCCGGGATCGGCCGCGCTGTAGCCGACGAGAATCAGTCCGACATAGACCGACATCACGCCGAGGATCAGCCAGCGGGCTTCCTGCAGCAGCAGGGAGATCTTCTCCGGCAACGGCTGGGAACGGGAGGACGTGCGAGACAGCATTGCGTGGTGGCCGGAGGGCCGGAGTGAAACAGGTCGGGATTATACGGGATAGCCCCTTTGCCCGCCGCCGCCGTTGCGCCTGCTCACAAAGCCAGCATCATCGACGCCGGCGGCGGAGTGCCGCTTCGCCGCGCAGTCAGACGTCGTTCAGGCGCTCGCGGAGCACGATTCCGTCAGGCCCTTCCTCGATCAGGCCCTGCTGGCCAAGATCCTTCATGACCCGGCTCACCATCTCGCGCGAGGCGCCGATCATCTTGGCAATGTCCTGCTTGGAGATGCGGCGCACCACCACCGTCTGACCGCCGACATCCTCGGCCATCTCGATGAGCAGGCGGGCGACACGTCCGTACACGTCCATCAGCGCCAGGCTCTCGATCTTGCGGTCGGCATTGCGCAGCCGCTCAGCGAGATTGCACATGATCCGCCACGACACGTCGAAGCTGTCCTGCATGATGCGACGGAAGTCCTGCTTGGAGATCAGCACGAGATCGGAAGGCACCACGGCGATCACCGAGGCCGAGCGCGGACGCTCCTCGAACATGCCCATCTCGCCGAACAACTCACCCTGGCCGAGAATGGACAGGATGACCTCGCGGCCATCCTCGTCGCTGACCACCACCTTCAGGCTGCCGGTGAGCACCAGATACACGTAGTCGGGGCGATCGCCCGCACACACGACCGATTGCCCGCGCGGAAAGCGCCGCATCATCGATGCGCGTGCGATGCTGGCAAGCGCATCGTCGGAGAGGCCGTTGAACAACGGGAAGGTCTTAAGGGCGACGACGGAAACTGCGGTGGCTTGAGTCATGCGCGCTCCAGGCACGGAAATGTCGATGAGCCGCGAAGGCACGGCACAAGTTTATACGATCGTCACGCTCCGATTTGCACGATCGTGAAAAACTTCACATTCCGTGCTTCCCCGCGCAAGCCCGGGCGTCTGCTGCCGCCCAAGCCGTGAGCGGGCCGACTTCACGCCCCTCCGCTATAATCGCGGGCTCGAAATCCATCCGCAGGAACCGCCCTCATGAGCACGAAACACGCCCGTCTGCTGATCCTCGGCTCCGGCCCCGCCGGTTATACCGCTGCCGTCTATGCCGCACGCGCGAACCTGAATCCGGTGCTGGTCACCGGCCTCGCCCAGGGCGGACAGCTGATGACCACCACCGAGGTCGACAACTGGCCAGCCGACGCCGACGGGGTGATGGGGCCCGACCTGATGGAGCGCTTCCGCAAGCACGCGGAGCGCTTCGACACCGAAATGATCTTCGACCACATCCACACCGTGAAGCTGACCGAGAAGCCCTTTCGCCTGATCGGCGACAACGGCGAGTACACCTGCGATGCGCTGATCATCGCCACCGGTGCGACGGCAAAGTACCTCGGCCTGCCCTCGGAAGAGAAGTTCGCCGGCCGCGGCGTGTCGGCGTGTGCGACCTGCGACGGGTTCTTCTACCGCAACCAGGAGGTCGCCGTGATCGGCGGCGGCAACACCGCGGTCGAGGAAGCGCTCTACCTCGCCAACATCGCGAAGAAGGTCACCCTCGTTCACCGCCGGGAGAAGTTCCGCGCCGAGAAAATCATGATCGACAAGCTGATGGAGAAAGTTGCCGCCGGCAAGATAGAGCTGGTGCTCAACGCCACGCTCGACGAAGTGCTCGGCGACAGCAGCGGCGTCACCGGCATGCGCATCAGGGAGATCGCCAGCGCTGCGACCCGCGACGTGGCCCTGCAGGGTGTGTTCATCGCCATCGGTCACAAGCCCAACACGGACATCTTCGAAGGCCAGCTCGAGATGGAAGGCGGCTACATCGTCACCGAGGGCGGTCGCAACGGCAACGCCACGCAAACCAGCGTGCCGGGCGTTTTCGCGGCCGGCGACGTGCAGGACCACATCTACCGCCAGGCGGTGACTTCAGCCGGCACCGGCTGCATGGCTGCACTCGACGCCGAGCGCTTCCTGGACGCGCTCGGTGGCTGAGCACGCATGAGTCGGCGCAGGCTCGCATCGCGGCAGGAAGGTGGCTCGCAGGACCACGGCTCGGGCAAAGCGGGGGGCAAGACCGCTTCGCCCTTCGCCGCGCTGCGCCGGCAATTGCAGCAAACCGTGGCGACAGCACAGCCAGCCGACGCGCGCGGGGCCGGCCGCAAACGGATCCGCCATCCGATCGAGGAAGCCAGTCCAGCGTCGGGCGATGGTCACGCGCAACAGCCCGACGCGGCCGACCTCGC
>JAKLLJ010000260.1 GCA_023150215.1 Thauera sp.
TTGAAGAGTCAAAGCAGATGCATCTTTTGCTGCTAACATTCGGCCCGCAGCGCATCACCGGCCCTTCTTCGCGATGAACATCACCCAGCACACCGATTACGCGTTCCGCGTGCTCATGTACCTCGGCACCTGCCCGGCGCGGCGCGTCACCATCAAGGAGGTGGCGGAGCGCTTCGACATCTCGCGCAGTCACCTGATGAAGGTGGTCACTGCGCTGGTGGCGAAAGGCTTCGTCGACGGTGCGCGCGGCAAGGGCGGCGGGCTCAGCCTGGCGCGCGCGCCGGCGCAGATCGGTCTTGGCGACGTGGTGCGCCAGATGGAACCCAGTCTCGAGCTCGTCGAGTGCTTCGGATCGAAATCGCACTGCCTGCTCGATCCGGCCTGCCGGCTCAAGGGCGCGCTCGGCGGCGCCTTGCAGGCCTTCTTCGCCGCACTCGACCGCCTGACGCTCGCCGATCTGGTCGGCGGCGACCCAGCGCTGCACGCCGCCCTCGGCATCCCGCTGCCCGCGCCACAGCCTGCGCGCCCGACGATCGCGATCGCGCCCGCCACGCCGCAGCGGTGACGGGCGTGCGCAGCGCTCCGCGAGCGAAGTTCGCGGCTGCCGCCGCTCCTACAGAAAACCAGCACGCTTCGGGGGTCCTGTAGGAGCGGCGGAAGCCGCGAACCCCACCGCTTCGCGCTCACCGACGCGCATCGCGCGGACTCATCGTTCGTTCGCGGCTGCCGCCGCTCCCACAGGAAACCGGCGCATGCTTTGGCCGTGAATTGTCCACATTCGCCACCGGGGACACGTCCACGCGCTCGTCCCGAGGGCCTGCGCGGGCCTGGCTCGGCGTGGCAGAATGCGACGCCCTTTCAGAACCGCAGGCCCCTCGTGTCGCACACCCGAATCCTGGTCACCGTGTTGCTTGCCGCGCTCCTCGGCGGCGGTTGTGCGGTCGTTGCGGTCGCCGACGCCGCGGTATCGGTGGCGGCAGGCGCCGTCAGTGTCGCCGCCACGGTGATCGAAACCGGTGTCGATGTTGCCGCCGCAGGCGTGGAGGCCGTGGTCGGGGACGACGAGGATGAAGACGGGGAGTAGTCCGCTCGCAGCGCTTGCATCAGGACGTCCCGCGCACGCCAGAGACCTCGCCCGCGAGCGCCGCGGCGCCCGGGGCGTGGAACCGTGCGCCTACATCAGGGCGTCGCGAATGCCAAAGACGTGGATCACGACCATGGTGATCAGGCCCGCCATGACCAGGTAATACAACGTGGGGATGACCGTCATGCGCAGGGTCTCGCCTTCCCGTCCGAGCAGGCCCACGGTTGCGGACGCCGCCACCACGTTGTGGATCGCGATCATGTTGCCGGCGGCTGCGCCAACCGCCTGCACCGCGACCAGCATCGCGCTCGACACGCCGATCAGCTCGGCGGTGTCGAACTGGAACTGGGCGAGCATCAGGTTGGAGACCGTGTTCGAGCCCGCGATGAACGCGCCGAGCGCGCCGACCCAGGATGCGAAGAAGGGATAGACGTCGCCAACGCTGCTGGCGACCAGTTGCGCCATCGCGCGCGGCATCGACGGCAACTCGGACATGTTGACGCCGGAGTTGATCAGGATCCGCACCATCGGGATGGTGAACACCAGCACGAAACCCGCACCGAGCAGCGTGCGCGACGACTCGTGGACCGCCGCGGTGAGCTCGGAGAACTTCATGCGATGGAGGAAGAACGTGGCGAGCACGACCAGCACCATGATGCCACCGGGCAGGTAGAGGAACTCGATGCTGCCCGAAATGCCGGTTTCCCCGAGCAGGTTCTTCCACGCCACGACCAGCGTGTTGGTGAAGAAGGACTTGACATCCGCATTGACCCGGGACAGCACCAGCAGGCCGCCCAGCAGCACATAGGGCAGCCAGGCCAGGAAGATCGACATCGGCGCACGGGCGGTGAGGCTGTCGAGCTTGATCTCGATGTTGCCCATCCAGCTCGCCGGCCATTCCTTGGCATCGGCAAAGTCCCACACCGTCCTCGGCACCAGGAAACCGGCCTTGGCCGCGGGCACGACGATCATGAGGCCGACCAGGGCACCGATCATCGACGGGAACTCGGGCCCCAGGAACACCCCCGCCATCGCATACGGCACCACGAAGACGATGCCGGCAAAGATGGCGAAGGGCGCGATCGACAAGCCCTCGGTCCAGGACTTGTTGCGGCCGAAGAAGCGGGTGAGCATCACGCACATGAAGAGCGGCATCAGGACGCCGATCGTGGCGTGCGTGAGCGCGACCTCGGAGGTGATCAGGCGGAAGAAGCTGTCCCAGTTCGAGCCGCTCTCGACCAGCCGCGTGGTGATCCCCGCCTTGTCCAGTCCGCCCGAGACCCCGACCACGATCGGCGTGCCGACCGCACCGAAGGACACCGGAGTGGATTGAACCATCATCCCCAGCATCACCGCGGCCATCGCCGGGTAGCCGAGCGCCACCAGCAGCGGCGCGGCGACCGCGGCCGGCGTGCCGAAACCCGACGCGCCCTCGATGAAGCAGCCGAACAGCCAGGCCGCGATCACCGTCTGTACGCGCCGGTCGGGGCTGATGTTGGAGAAACCGCTGCGAATCGCGGTGATCGCGCCCGAGTGCTTCAAGGTGTTGAGGAGCAGGATGGCGCCGAAAATGATCCACAGGATGGCGCCGGTGAGGATCAAGCCCTGGAGCGTGGAGGCGAGGACACGATTGAAAGTCATGTCCCATGCAGTGAGCGCGATCGCTGCCGCGCTGACATACACGACCGGCATCGCACGCCGCGCCGGCCAGTTGAAGCCGACCAGCAGCACCGCGGCGAGGACCAGCGGGAGAAAGGCAAGCAAGGACAACAGCGTCTGATTCACGACACGACTCCTTTTGAGGTCGAATGCGGCGTCCGCATCCGGTTGTCTGCACGCGAGGCTGGTCTTTCTTTCTATATCCGTGGCACAAGTCGGGGTGACAGTGGCCCCGTCGGGCCGGACGGCCCGACGGGCGGGAATGGCCGGGCCGCCGGGGCTTCGGCGCGGGTCAATTCATGAAGAGGCCTGCTCAGGCCCGGCGTGTTCGCCGACGATGACGACGTGCAGGTAGCGCGGACCATGCGCGCCGAGGACCAGGCTGCCCTCGATGTCGGTGGTGCCGCTGGCACCGGTGACGATGTTGACGTTGCGCGGCGGGCGCTGGCCGGCGGTCGCCGCGGCGTAGTCGTCGAGGAAGGCGAGGATGGTGTCGGCCCGCACCATCACCAAGTGATGGAGGGGCAGGAAGTTGGCGAGGATCGGCGTCTCGGCGTCGGAGTGAAAGACGAGCGAGCCGGTCTCGGCGATACCCCAGCGCGCGGCGCCGATCGCGATGGTCTCGTCGGGCGCCACGCGCTCGTGAACCTCGAACGCCGCCCAGTCGAGGGCCTGCAGCACGGCGGCGGGCTGCAGGGCGACGACCGCGGGCAGCGCGCGCGCCTCGAGGTAACGTCCGACCGCCGCCGGCAGTTCGCTCACGCTGCCGATGCACTCGGCGGTCGCGGCCACCTTGGGGCTGGTGACGCGGGCGATGAAGGCGTCCACCAGCCCGTCGGCAAGCAGCGGCGGACGGATCGCCGACAGATCCTGCAGCAGCGCATCGGCGTCGCGGCGCACCGCCGCGGGATCGACCGCGGCGGTGCGGCCGATCCCGCCCCGCACGGCATTGAGGATGGTGTCGCGTGCGCTCATTGGCCTTTCTCCTGATCCTTGTACATCGCCATGAAACTGCGCTCGGCCGGAGCGGGAAAATCGCGGTAGTCGGTCCACGCCCCCAGGCCGGGCATGCCGCGCACGACGCCGCCACGGCTGAACAAGCGCATCACCCGGATCGCGATCGCCGTGCCCAGGCGGTACAGCCGCGGGCGGGTGGCGACGAAGGTATGGATGCCAAGGCCGAAGCGGGCAGCCGCCGGCTCGAGGCCCTCGCGCCACGAACGGTCGCGCCAGCCGCGCAGCAGGGTGGGCAGGGGAATGGCCACCGGGCAGACTTCCTGGCACTTGCCGTTCATCGTGCAGGCGTGTGGCAGGTCGCGGGATTGCTCCAGGCCGTCGAGCAAGGGGGTCAGCACCGCACCCATCGGGCCGGGGTAGGTGCCGCCATAGACGTGGCCGCCCAGCTGGCGGAAGACCACGCAGTGGTTCATGCAGGCGCCGCAGCGCAGGCAGCGCAGCATCTCCTTCATGCCCTCGCGCAGCATGCGGGTGCGGCCGTTGTCGACCAGCACGATGTGGAATTCTTCCGGTCCGTCGCGATCGGCTGGCTGCTTCGGCCCGCAGTGGAAGGTGGTGTATTGGGTGACATCCGCCCCGGTTGCCGAACGCACCAGCAGGCGCAGCAGCAGGAAGGCATGCTCGGTGCTGGGCACCAGCTTCTCGATGCCGGCGGTGACGATGTGCACCCGCGGCGGGGTGGTGGTGAGTTCGGCGTTGCCCTCGTTGGTCACCGTGCACGTGGCGCCGGTGTCGGCAACGAGGAAGTTGGCGCCCGAGATCGCCACATCGGCGCTGAGGAACTTGTCGCGCAGTTCGCGGCGCGCGCTATCGACCATCGCCTCGATGGTCTCTTCCTGGTGCGGTGCGCGATGCTGGCGCTTGAACATCTCCGACACCTGCTCGCGCGTGCGGTGCATCGACGGCCACACGATGTGCGACGGGCGGTCGCCACCGAGCTGCACGATGTGCTCGGCGAGGTCGGTCTCGACCCGCTCGATGCCGGCTTCGTCGAGCGCGTGCGGCAGGCCGATCTCCTCGCCGAGCATCGACTTGACGCGGGTGACGCGCTTGGCGCCCGCCTCGCGACACAGCGCGACGACGATCTGCGAGGCCTCCGCGGCCGTGCTCGCCCAGTGCACCTTGGCGCCGGACGCGATCGCGTTGCGCTCGAACTCGAGCA
>JAKLLJ010000261.1 GCA_023150215.1 Thauera sp.
GCCGCATCAGCTCCCAGTACTTGAAGTCGTTGGCGGCCAGGTCGCGCGCGGAAAAATCGTCGCCCGCGTAGTAGGGCAGCACCTCGTCGCGGAAATAAAAGCTCAGCACTGAGGACAGCGGCTTGCCCTCGGGCGAGGTCACGGTGAGCACCTCGCAGGCCTCGCCAAAGCTGTGCTTGAGGCGCTCGAAGAACTTCTTCGGCAGCGCGGGGGTGCCGTGGCGGAGCACGTTGTCGGCATAGAGCGCGAAGAAGCGCTCGAGGTCATGGTCGATCTCGCTCACCAGGCCGTTCTTGATGCCCTTGCGCACCATCGCGCGCTGCTTGCGCGGAATGGCGAGCATGTTGGCCTCGGGCTCGGCGAGGATCGCCTTGCGGAAGGTGACGTAGAGTTCCTGGCGCGGCCAGTCCTCATGGCGCAGCTGCAGGTTGCGGTATTCGAGGTGCTGCACGCCGAGCGCCTGCGCCAGCGTGTCGGCCTTCGCCTCGAGGGCGTGCTCGGTCTCGAGCCCGGCATCGTCGGCGGCCGCGATGCCGCCATAGACGCAGAACGGCAGCGAGGTCAGCGAGTGGCCGAAGAGGCGGCTGCGCACCTCGGCCAAGGGCAGGATGCCGACGATCTCGCCGGCACGCTCGGCATACAGATAGAAGGTGCGATGATCGAACACCTCTTCCATGATGTCGCGCCACGCGGACAGGTGGAAAAAGGTCGCCTGCGGGCAGCGCTGCACGAAGGCGTCCCAGCGCAGGGCGTCTTCAGCCTTGAGCAGGTTTACGACGAGCGGCAATCGGTCCATGGCGCGCATCCGGATCCAGTCGGGTTCAGGCGGCGTCGCGGAAGACTTCGTCGGCGCGCCCCCAGGAAAAATCGGACAGAAGCCGGTCGAGCCGGGCTTCCGTGTGCTGCAGGTTAATGTAGTGCCTAAACCGAGTCTTTACCGTGGCAGCGGTCACGCGCGGCTGTTCGGGATCGATTTCCCAAGGGTGGAAATAGAAGATCGCCGGCTGGCGGTCGGCAGCATTGACGCGCGCGATCTGCCAGCGCGAAAGCGGGTAAGGCAAAAGGCGGAAGAAGCCCCCGCCACCGGCCGGCCAGTTGCGTCCGAACAGGCGGTTGGTGGTGATCGGCACTTCGAGCAGGCCGTTGGGCAGGCGCCAGGGGAAGCGCGGCGCGTCGGGGATGCCGTAGTGGTCGTGCTTGACCGGGTAGACGCTCGAGCTGTAGCGATAGTCCGCCTCGGCGATGCAGTCGTGCGCCCACAGGTTGGCCTCGCCGATCGAGAAGCTCGGCGCGCGATAGCCCGTGACCGGAGCTCCGGTGATGTCCTCGAGGATCGCCTTGGCCAGCCGAATGTCGGCGCTGAAGGCCGCGGGCGTCAGCTCGCTGGCACGCTGGTGCGCGTAGCCGTGGCTGGCGACTTCGTGACCGGCGTCGGCAATGCGGCCCACCAGGCCGGGAAAGCGCTCGGCAATCCAGCCCAGCGTGAAGAAGGTGCCGCGCGCGCCATGGCCGTCGAGCAATTCGAGGATGCGATCGACGTTGCGTTCGACGCGGCAAGGCACGCGGCCCCACTCTTCGCGCGGAAAATGCGGCGCGAGCGCCGAAACCTGGAAGTAGTCCTCCACATCGCAAGTGAAGGCATTGATGATGCGTGCCGCCAAGTCAGACCTCTGCTACCGCCGCGGCCGCGTCGTGCGCGAGCAGCCAATCGTGGAGATGGGCCGCGATGCGCTCGGCGCAGCGCCCGTCCCAGTATTCGGGGATGCGCCCTGCCTTGCCGCCGGTGGTGAGGATGGCGCGCGCCGCGGCGACGATTGCCTCGGCGCGGATGCCAACCAGAGTGTTGGTGCCCTGCTCGACCGTGATCGGTCGCTCGGTGTTCTCGCGGATGGTCACGCAGGGCACGCCGAGCGCGGTGGTTTCTTCCTGGATCCCGCCCGAGTCGGTGAGCACCAGGCGCGCGCCCGACATCAGGCCGAGCATCTCGAGGTAGCCCTGCGGCGGCAGGATCAGGAAGCCTGGCGCATCGAGCCGGTCGAGCATGCCGAAGCGCTCGAGGTTGTTGCGCGTGCGCGGATGCAGCGCGATCACCAGCGGCAGCCATTCGCTGACCTGGCGCAGCGCATCGATGATCGGGCCAAGGGTGTCGGCGTCGTCGACGTTGGACGGACGGTGCAGCGTGACCACCCCGTAGCCTTGCGCGATCGAGCTAGCATCGAGACCGGCCGCCGCGAGCAGCACGTCGACCGGCACCGCCTTGGGCAGACTGGCGCGCAGGCTGTCGATCATGACGTTGCCGACGAAGATCGCGCGCTCGGCAGGGATGCCTTCGCGCGCAAGGTTGTCGTGGGCGGAGCGTTCGGTGGTGTACAGCACGTCCGAGATCTGGTCGGTGAGGATGCGGTTGATTTCCTCGGGCATGCGCCGATCGTTGCTGCGCAGGCCGGATTCCACGTGTATCACCGGGATGTGACGCTTGCTCGCGACCAGGGCGCAGGCAAGGGTCGAATTGACGTCGCCGACCACCAGCACGGCGCGCGCGCCGTACTCGTCGATGACCGGCTCGAAGCGTCGCATGACCTCAGCGGTCTGCACCGCGTGCGTGCCGGAACCGACGGCCAGGTTCACGTCAGGCTCGGGCAGGTCGAGGTCGGCGAACAGGCGGTCCTTCATCGCCGGGTCGTAGTGCTGGCCGGTGTGCACCAGGAGGCTGCGGATCGGCGGCACATGGGCGGAAAAGGCGCGGATGATGGGCGCAACCTTCATGTAGTTGGGGCGGGCGCCGACGATGCAGATCACCGGCGCCAGCGGCCTTGAGGCGGCACTCATTCGGTTTTCTCCCCGACCACGTCATCACGGCGCACCGCCTGCAGCAACTGGTTGAGCACGTTGAGGGTGGCCGACACCGACTGCTCGAGGCCTGCCAGGCGCGCCTCGATGCGCTGCAGGTCGTAGCTGCCGGCCATGCCGGCAACCTGACTGGCGAGCTCGGGTGATACCCGCAGGCGTTCGACGGCCAGCGCGTCAGCGGGAATCGTGCCCGGCGCGGCATCCGCTTCTGCCAGCACGGTGCGCCCCATCGCCGCGGCCGAGCGCGAGCGCGGCGAGGAGAACTCCTCCTTGAGTTCGGCGATCACCTCACGCACCTGGGCTTCGGTGACCAGGTGCGTCTCGCCCAGGTAGGCCGCGAGCAGCAGGCGGTCGCACAGCGTGTTGATGGTACGCGGGATGCCGCCGGTGTACCCATAGATCGCGTTGAACGAGCCGGCTTCGAAGCGCGGATCCTATGTAGCCGCGCGTTTCCTGCAGGTCGAGCGGGCCGAGGTGGTAGGAAGCGATCACGCGCTGGCGCAGCTGCTGCATCTCGGCACGCTGCATCATGTCGCGAAACTCGGGCTGACCGACCAGGAAGCTCTGCAGCAGGGCGTGGTCCTCGAGCTGGAAGTTCGACAACATGCGCAGCTCCTCGACCGCAGCCGCGGAGAGGTTTTGCGCCTCGTCGATGATCAGCAGCGCGCGCTTGCCTGCGGCGGCCACCGACACCAGGTAGGTCTCGATCGCGAGCAGCAGGCCGGCCTTGTCGAGGTTGCGGCTGGGCACGCCGAAGGCGCCCGCCACCATGCGCAGGATGTCGCTGGCATCCACCTGCGTGCTGACGATGGTCGCCGCCACCACCTTGCCCGGGTCGAGCTGCTCGAGCAGGCTGCGCACGATGGTGGTCTTGCCCGCGCCGACCTCGCCGGTAATGACGATGAAGCCCTCGCTTTGGTGCAGGCCGTATTCGAGATAGGCCATCGCCCGCCGGTGACCCCGGCTGCCATAGAAGAACGCCGGGTCGGGGTTGAGCTGGAAGGGCTTGCCGCTGAATCTGAAGAATGTTTCGTACATCGGGTGTCCGCTTAGAACCGCATGCCGAGCGTGGCGGTGACGGCATTCTCTGTGTAGTCGCTGCTGCCTTCGGCCTTCTGGTAGCGATAACGCACCCCCCCCTGGGTATTGGGGCCGAGCGTGCGGGTGACGCCGAAGGTGCCGGTGAGTCGGCGCGTGTCGAGGTCGGGGTCGTCCTCGGCTTCGGATCGCGAGCGGGTGATCGAGGCCACAAGGGAACTCGTTCCCGTCAGTTGATGACTCCACGACACGGTTGCGGACGTCGTGCTGACCTCGTCGGTAGTCGCGAAGTCGTCGTCGGGCAGCAAGGCGGTCGATTCACTGAGACTGGAGCTGTCGGAGCGCGTCACCGAGAAACTGAGTGTGTTGCGAACAC
The DNA here is from genome assembly GCA_023150215.1 of Thauera sp. GTDB lineage: Bacteria > Pseudomonadota > Gammaproteobacteria > Burkholderiales > Rhodocyclaceae > Thauera. The sequence continues at coordinate 4,265 of JAKLLJ010000261.1, forward strand.
CAAGGAGCGAGAACCCACCGCCGATCGAGCGCTCGATGTACGCGGAGTTCGTTCGAAGCGCGGTGACGCTGAGGCAATCGAGCAGCAGGCGTTGGCGCTCGAGGGGATCGGTGATACCGGGCCGGTAGGCGGGATCCGAGACAAGCTCGAAGCAGCCCTGATCGAAGACGAGCGCATCCCCGAGGTCGCGCGCGAAAGATGAGGTATCCCGAGAAACGTTGAAGAACCACACCGACCGGCTCATCCGGTGATTGAAGCTGACATCGTATCCAGTACCGAAAAAGCGATCCTCCGCGGTCGCGAGGATGGCGGTGCGATCGGTCGGATACCAGTCGAAGCCCCCGCCCACGATGTCGCTGCTGTTCTCGACACCATCCTCGTAATCGTTGGATTCCCGCCCGACGATGCCGCGCAGACGGAACTGCGATGAAATATTGGCGAAGAGCGTGCCGCGAAGGGTTTCCTCGGTCTGCGGGGCGGATGAACTGCCCCCACCGTCCAGGTCGGTGCGGCTGTAGTCGATGCCCCAACCGAAGAAGCGGAGCCCGCCCGGGTCGGAAAGGCTCAGATCCCAGGTGTCGACTTGCTGGTCGCCCAGTCCGTCGCTATTGGAGCTGACTCCGCGCGAG
>JAKLLJ010000262.1 GCA_023150215.1 Thauera sp.
GGCTTGACGCCGCCGTGGAATTTGAACAAACGCCCGATCATGCTGCCTTCCTGATCTCGACCACCGGATACTTCCATTTCCAGGTCTGTACCGTTTCGCCCACCGGCACCATCGCGATGCAGTCCACCGGGCAGGGCGCCACACACAATTCGCAGCCGGTGCACAAGGGCTCGACCACGGTGTGCATCTGCTTGGCCGCACCGACGATCGCATCGACCGGACAGGCCTGGATGCACAGCGTGCAGCCGATGCAGGTCTGCTCGTCGATGAGCGCGACCGACTTGGGTTTCTCGACGCCGTGCTCTTCCGAGAGCGGCTTGAATTCGCGTCCGAGCAGGTCGGCGAGCTTGCGGATGCCTTCCTCGCCACCCGGCGGGCACTGGTTGATCTCGGCCTCGCCGTTGGCGATCGCCTCGGCATAGGGCTTGCAGCCGGGAAAGCCGCACTGGCCGCACTGGGTCTGCGGCAGGATGGCGTCGATCTTCTCGACCAGGGGGTCGCCCTCGACCTTGAAGCGGATCGCGGCATAACCGAGCGTGAGGCCGAGCACGACGGCGATGCCGGTCATCACGAGGAGTGCGGTGAACATGCTGGCGGCTGCCTTATTGGAAGCGGTCGAGGCCGGCAAAGCCCATGAACGCGAGGCTCATGAAGCCGGCGGTGATCATGGCGATCGCGGTGCCCTTGAAGGCGAGCGGGACGTCGGCGCCATCGAGGCGCTCGCGGATGCCGGCGAACAGCACCAGCGCCAGGGTGAAGCCGAGCGAGGAGCCGAAGCCGAACAGCAGGTCGGGCGAGGACAGATGGAAGAAGTGCAGCGCGTGCGACTGCAGGATCTGCCCGTAGTGCATCAACCGGCGCATCTTGTCGGCGGTCGGGGTGACCTTGCTGGCCCCGACGATCAGGTCGAGCGCCTTGCTCGCCGCAAGGTGGTGCGACACCGGGCAGATGCCGCACAGGCGCTGCACCATCACCGGCACCTCCCAGTAGGGGCGGCCCTGGATGAAGCGTTCGAAGCCGCGGAACTCGACGATGTGCAGGCGCACCTGGTGCACCTTGTTGTCCTCGTCGAGCAGGATCGTGACCTTGCCGTGGCCTTCCACGCGGGAGACCGGGTCGATCGCCACGCGGCGCAGGTTTTCGCTGGGAAGCGAGGCGGTTTCGAGTTCGAAGTTCATGGCTTGTGTCCTTCGCGTCCTTGAGTACGGGTTCTGCGGGGGTCGGAGCGCCTGGGCAGTGAGGATCGCGGCTGCATCGGACCGAGTCAGCTTCGCGGCTGCCGCCGCGCCTACATCGGACCGAGCCGCCGAGGGTTTCTGTAGGAGCGCCGGCAGGCGCGAAAACGGCAATCGCGGATGGCATGCGCATCACATGTCCAATCGTCAACTTCGCGGCTGCTGCCGCTCCTACAGTTGGGCACGGCACTCCATCCGCGGGAGCTGCGGAAGCCGCGCTTCCTCCCTTAGTCGTAATGCAGCAGGCCGTGGCCCAGGCTCGGGGCCTTGCCTTCGATCAACTGGGTCAGGAAGGCCCAGATCGCGTCGCCCGAGGGCGGGCAGCCGGGGAGGAAGTAGTCGATCTTCACCACCTCGTGCACCGGATGGACCTGGTTCAGCGGCAGCGGCAGCTCGGGGTCGTCGGGGATGCTGCTGCCCTCGGCGAGGCCGTGGCCGGTGCGATACACCATCTGCAGGATGTCGGCGAGCGCGAGGTGATTGCGCTGCGCCGGCAGGCCGCCGTTGACCGCGCACGCGCCGAGCGCGATCAGCACCTTGCAGTTGGCGCGGAACTCGCGCAGCACGTGCACGTTCTCGGCGTTGCACACCCCGCCTTCGATGAGGCCGATGTCGCAAGGGCCGCAGTGCTTGATGTCGGTGAGCGGCGAGCGGTCGAACTCGACCAGCTCGAGCAGCGGCAGCAGGCGCTCGTCGATGTCGAGGAAGGACATGTGGCAGCCGAAGCAGCCGGCGAGCGACACGGTGGCCACTTTGAGCTTGCGCGGTGTGGCTGCGGCGCTGGGGCTCGTGGTGTCGTTCAGGTACTCGTGGGCCATCACCCGACCTCCTTCTCGTGCGCGGCGTTCGCGCGCGAATCGGCCTGCTGTCCGGCGTTCGCGCCCATGGCGCTGATCGGATTGAGGTCGTAAGTGCGCGCACCGATCGGCACCGTGAAGCCCAACCGCTTCTTGAGAATCACGCCCACCGGACAGACCGCGGCGGCACGGTCGCTTGCGGTGAAATCGGTGTCGGCCAGCCGCCCGCTGTCGCTGTTGACCACCAGGTGCGAGCGCGTGCCGCGCCCGGCGAGCGCGAACACGTTCTTGCCGTCGACCTCGCGGCTGGCGCGCACGCACAGCTCGCACAGGATGCAGCGGTTGAACTCGAGCAGCACGTCGGGATGCGAGGCGTCGACCGGCCGGTCGGGATAGAAGTGGTCGAAATGCGGCGTCAGCATGCCCATCTCGTAGGCGGTGGCTTGCAGCGCGCAGTCGCCGCTCTTCTCGCACGACGGACAGAAGTGGTTGCCCTCGACGAAGAGCAGCTGCAGCAGGGTGCGGCGCTTTGCGTCGAGTTCGTCCGTGCGGTTCTCCACCTCCTGGCCGGCGGCGGCACGCACCGTGCAGGACGTGGCGAAGCGGCCGCCGATCTTGACGGTGCAAAGTTTGCACGAACCATGCGCGGCGAAGTCCGGATGCCAGCACAGGTGCGGGATGTACTTGCCTGCGGCGGCGGCCGCCTGCATCACGGTCTGGCCGGGCGTGAAGGGGATGTCCTCGCCATCGAGCAGGAAGGAGTCGTTCATGGCTGCAGATCCTTTGACGGGGCGGACTCGGCGGCGGAGGAGGGCGCCGGTTTGGCGGCGTCCCGCGCATGGGCGCGCTCCTCGGCCAGCGCCTCGAGGTTGTCGCCGAGGTGGGCGCCGGGGTCGTCGCGGCCGGTCATCCGGCGCGCCTGCGACAGCGCGGCGTCGAGGTCGAAGGCGGGCTCGTACTCGGGCGAGTGCAGGCGGCGCTCGAAGGCGGGGCGGAACTTGGCGACGATGTCGTCGATCGCGATCGTCGCCGTGTTGCCCAGGCCGCAGTGGCTGGCGCCCTGCATCAGGCGGTGCATCTTCGCCATCTCGTCGAGGTCGTAGGGCGAGCCGTGGTCGGCGGCGAGCTTGTCCATCAGGCGGGCGTTGACCGCGGTGCCCACCCTGCAGGGCGTACAGAAGCCGCAGCTCTCGTGCGCGAAGAAATGGGCGAAATTGCGCGCCACCTCGAACATGTCGCGCGAGGCGTCGAACACCATGATCGAGCCGCCGGTGGCGACGTCCTCGAACGCGATGCGGCGGCCGAACTCGTCGGCCGCCAGGCAATGCCCGGCCGCCCCGGCGCTGGTCACCGCCTGCGTGTCGCACGCGCCGGCCGCATCGAGCACCTCGGCCATGGTGACACCGAAGGGAAATTCGTAGATGCCCGGGCGCTCGACGTCGCCCGACACCGACAGCAGCTTGGTGCCGGTCGAGGCCGGGGTGCCGATGGCGCGGAACCACTCGCCACCGCGCACCGCGATCAGCGCCGCGAGCGCGAGCGTCTCGACGTTATTCACCGTGGTCGGCTGGCCGCGGTAGCCGTTGGTGACCGGGAAGGGCGGGCGGATGCGCGGCTTGCCCGGCTTGCCCTCCAGCGACTCGATGAGCGCGGACTCCTCGCCGCAGATGTAGGCGCCGGCGCCGAGGTGGATCTCGATGTCGAAGGTGAAGCCGCAGCCGAGGATGTTGCGCCCGAGCAGGCCTTGCTCGCGGCGCTGCGCGAGCCGGGTTTCGAGGCGGTCGAGCAGGTAGCGGTACTCGCCGCGCAGGTAGATGAAGCCCTTGTTGGCGCCGATCGCCATGCCGGCGATGCACATGCCGTCGACCACCAGGTCGAAGTAGCTCGCGAGCAGCACGCGGTCCTTGAAGGTGCCGGGTTCGCCCTCGTCGGCGTTGCAGATCACGTAATGCGCGTCGCCCCAGGCATCGCGGCACGAGCGCCACTTGATGTCGCTGCCGAAGCCTGCGCCGCCGCGGCCGCGGAGCGCGGAACGTTCGATCTCGCCCAGAATGCTCGTCGCCCCGCGGTCGAGCGCGACGGCAAGGGCCTGACCCGGCGCCAGGCCGTGGTCGAGCAGCACGTCGCGGCGGCGGATGTTGTCCTCGACGTGGAACCATTCCGGCGGCCAGTCGCCCACCGGCACGCGGCGGCGGATCAGGTGCGCCATCTCGTCGATGCGTTCCGGGGCGAGGCGCGTGATCGTGCGCCCGTTGGCCAGCAGCGCCGGCCCCTGGTCGCACATGCCGGTGCACGACGTGGTCGCCACGCTCACCAGGCCGTCTTCCGACACCTTGCCCGGCTCCAGCCACAGCTTGCCGCACAGCGCCTGCATCAGCGCCATGTTGCCGAGCATGCGGTCGGTGATGTTGTCCGAGAACAGGATGCGGTAGTCGCCCGCCGGGTGGGTGTGCAGGAAGCTGTAGAAGCTCGCCGTGCTCTCGACGCGGGCACGCGGCAGGCCGAGTGCGGTGGCGACGGCGCTCAGCGTCGCCGGCGGCAGCCAGCCGTCACGCGCCTGGAGTTCGATCAGGATCTGCAGCAGGCGCAGCGGATCGCGCCGATGTCGTTCGAGGATGTCTTCGAGTTCTGCTGTCGCCACGGTGGGCTCCTGTTCATGCCTGCAACGGATGTCCGATTATCGCGCGGTGTGCGCTGCGCACATCATGGAAACAGTGCACATGCGCGCGCCAATGTCCCCATTTCGCAGCGCTCACAGCTCGCCGGCGCTGCCGATGCGCAGTGGCTCGGTGCGCCAGATCGTGCGCGCGTACTCGGCGATCGTGCGGTCCGATGAGAACGCCCCCATGCCGGCGATG
>JAKLLJ010000263.1 GCA_023150215.1 Thauera sp.
CTCCTGCTCGCGCTGATCGCGAGCCTGCTGTTCCCCACCCTGGCCCGCGCCAACCCGATCGAACCCGAAAAGGCCTTCGCGATGCGCGCGCAGGCGCTCGACGCGCAGACCATCGAGGTGGTGTTCGAGATCGCCAAGGACTACTACCTCTACGGCGACAAGTTCCGCTTCGAGGCCGAGCCCCCTGGCGTCACCTTCGGCCCCCCCGACAAGCCCGCAGGCAAGACGCACAAGGACGACTTCTTCGGCGAGGTCGAGACCCACCGCGGCGAGTTGCGCATCCTGGTGCCGGTGCAGGCCCCACCCGGCACCACCCGCTTCGAGCTGTTCGCCACCAGCCAAGGTTGCTGGGACGGCGGCATCTGCTATCCGCCCACCACCCAGCAGGCCTCGATCGACCTCGCCGCGCCGCCGAAGAAGGCGGGTGGCTTCCTCGACAGCGTGCTCGGAGGGCGCGCGGGCGCCGGGAGCGCCACGTCGTCCACCCCGGCCGGCATCGTGGCGCAAGCGAACGGCACGGACGCCGGCGCCCCCGCCGCCAACGCCGTCTCCAGCGACGAGACCGGCGACATCGCCCGCCTGCTCTCCGGTGCCAGCGTGCCGATCATCCTGCTGAGCTTCTTCGGCTTCGGCCTACTGCTCGCCTTCACCCCGTGCACCTTCCCGATGATCCCGATCCTGTCGGGCATCATCGTCGGCCAGGGCCACAAGGTCTCGCACATGCGCGCCTTCGTGCTCTCGCTCGCCTACGTGCTGGGCATGGCGGCGACCTACGCGCTCGCCGGGGTGGCCGCGGGCATGACCGGCACCATGCTGTCGGCCGCACTGCAGAACGTGTGGGTGCTATCGGCCTTCGCGCTGATGTTCGTGCTGCTGTCGATGTCGATGTTCGGCTTCTACGAGCTGCAGCTGCCCTCGGCGCTGCAGAGCCGGCTGGCGAGCACCGCCAGCCACGAAAAGGGCGGCAACCTGGGCGGCGTGACCGTGATGGGCGTGCTGTCGGCGCTGATCGTCGGCCCCTGCGTGGCGGCGCCGCTGGCGGGCGCGCTGCTCTACATCGCGCAGACCGGCGACGCGGTGCTCGGCGGCTGGGCGCTGTTCGCGATGGGCCTGGGCATGGGCGCACCGCTGCTGGCGGTGGGCGTGGCCTCGCGCAGCCTGCTGCCCAAGGTCGGGCCGTGGATGGAGGGCGTCAAGAAGGCTTTCGGCGTGATGCTGCTCGCCGTCGCCCTGTGGATGATCACCCCGGTGATCCCGGCGCTGGCGACGATGCTGGGCTGGGCCGCGCTGCTGCTGTTCTCGGCGATCTTCCTGCACGCCATCGACCCGCTGCCGCCGCAGGCCAGGGGCTGGCAGCGCTTCTGGAAGGGCGTCGGCGTGGTGCTGCTGCTTTGCGGCGCGGCGATCCTGGTGGGCGCGCTCGCGGGTTCGCGCGACCCGCTGCAGCCCTTGTCGGTGCTGCGCGCGCAGGCCGCGGCGCCGGCGAAGGTGCCGCAGTTCGAGAAGGTCGACTCCATCGCCGAGCTCGACGCCCGCCTCGCGCAGACCGACCGCCCGGTGCTGCTCGATTTCTATGCCGACTGGTGCGTGTCGTGCAAGGAGATGGAGCGCTTCACCTTCAGCGACGCGACGGTCGCCGAACGCATGGGCCGCATGCTGCTGCTCAAGGCCGACGTCACCGCCAACACCGACGAGCACAAGGCGCTGCTCAAGCGCTTCAGCCTCTTCGGCCCGCCGGGCATCATTTTCTTCGACGCCGCAGGCAAGGAGCGCGAGGGCATGCGCGTGGTGGGCTTCATGAAGGCGGCACCGTTCGCGACCGTGCTGGACCGGGCGCTCTGAGCGAGGCCCGGCTTTTTCCCCTACAATCCCGCCTTTCCCCTTACGGTTCAAACCCTTCATGTTCTCCGGCATCGTCGCGGCCGTCGGCCGCATCGAACACGTGGAGGCGCTCGCGGACGGCGTGCGCATCACCGTGGACACCAACGGCCTCGAGCTCTCCGACGTGATCGTCGGCGACAGCGTGGCGCACAGCGGCGTATGCCTCACCGTGGTCGAGATGGACGGCCCGCGCCTGCGCTACGACGTCTCGCGCGAGACGCTCAACTGCACCGTCGGGCTCGACACCGTCGGCGGCGAGGTCAACCTCGAGAAGTCGCTGCGCCTGGCCGACCGCCTCGGCGGCCATCTGGTCACCGGCCATGTGGACGGCGTGGGCGAGGTGGTGAAGTTCGCGCCGATCGGCGAGAGCCACGAGCTGGTGATCCGCGCCCCGGCGGCGATCGCCGGCTACATCGCGAAGAAGGGCTCGGTCACCGTCAATGGCGTCAGCCTCACGGTCAACCGCGTCGAGGGCCGCGACTTCTGGATCAACCTGATCCCGCACACGGTCGCGGTCACCAACCTCAAGCACCTCGCGCCGGGCAGCAAGGTCAATCTCGAAATCGACCTCATCGCACGCTACGTCGAGCGCATGCTCGAGTGGAAGAACGACGCCGCGCAGGCCTGACCCGCGCGCCCCAACGCAACACAAAGGAAGCAGCATGAGCGCACTCGCGCCGATTACCGACATCATCGCCGACATCAAGGCCGGGAAAATGGTCATCCTGGTCGACGAGGAAGACCGCGAGAACGAGGGCGACCTCGTCATGGCGGCCGAATTCGTCACCCCCGAGGCGATCAACTTCATGGCCAAGCACGGCCGCGGGCTGATCTGCCTGACGCTCACCGACGAGCGCTGCCGCCAGCTCGGCCTGCAGCAGATGGTGCGCGACAACCGCACCCCGCACGGCACCGCCTTCACGGTGTCGATCGAGGCCGCCACCGGCGTCACCACCGGCATTTCGGCGCACGACCGCGCGCGCACCGTGCAGGTCGCAGTCGCCCGCAACGCCCGCCCGGATGACATCGTCACCCCGGGCCACATCTTCCCGCTCACCGCGCAGAAGGGCGGCGTGCTGATCCGCGCCGGCCACACCGAGGCCGGCTGCGACCTCGCCCAGCTCGCCGGGCTCGAGCCCGCGTCGGTGATCTGCGAGATCCTCAAGGACGACGGCACCATGGCGCGCCTGCCCGACCTGGTCGAGTTCGGCCAGGCGCACGGCCTCAGGATCGGCGCCATCCGCGACCTGATCGAGTATCGCGCCGCCAACGACAAACTGGTCGAGAAGGTCGCCGAAAAGGACGTCGACACCGCCCACGGTCGCTTCCGCCTCACCGCCTTCGAGGACAAGACCTCGGGCGAGGTACATTTCGCCCTGTCGCACGGCGACATCCGTCCCGAGCGCGAGACCCTGGTGCGGGTTCACGAACCGATCTCGGTGCTCGACTTCCTCGACGCCGGCAGCGGCAAGCACAGCTTCCCGGTCAATGGTGCGCTCGCCACCCTGGCCGCCGCCGAGGCCGGTGTCATGGTGCTGCTCTACCGCCCGATGTCCGGCCGCGAGCTGCTCGCCAGCCTCGATGGCAGCGGGGACCGCCCGACCGCGAAATGGGACGCGCGCCTGTTCGGCGTGGGTGCGCAGATCCTGCGTACACTCGGCGTCGGCAAGATGCGCGTGCTCGCCAGCCCGCGCAAGATCCCCAGCATGGCCGGGTTCGGTCTGGAGATCACCGGTTTCGTCGAAAAGAACTGATCAAGAGAACAGAACGACATGCAACGCAACAATCCCGAAAACGCCCGCCAGGGCGCCCGTTACGACGGCATCGACGAGATCGACCCCAACTTCAATGGTGCCGGCGTGCGCGTGGGTATCGTCATGGCGCGCTTCAACCTCGACATCTGCGAAGGCCTGCTGTCGGCGTGCACCGACGAGCTGCTGCAGTTGGGCGTTGCACGCAGCGATATCCGCATCGTCACCGTGCCCGGCGCGCTCGAGATTCCGCTGGTGCTGCAGACCATGGCCAGAAGCACGCGGTACGACGCGCTGGTCGCGCTTGGCGCGGTGGTTCGCGGCGAAACCTACCACTTCGAGCTGGTCTCCAATGAAATGGGTGCGGGCGTGACCCGCGTCGGCCTCGACACCGGCCTGCCGATCGCCAATGGCGTGCTGACCACCGAAGACGACGACCAGGCGATCGCGCGCATGCGCGAGAAAGGCGCCGACTGCGCCCGTGCCGCGGTCGAGATGGCCAACCTGCTGAAGGCGGTGAGATGAGCGACATGGACAATACAAGCCCGGCCCCCGAGGGCACCGGCGCCCCCAGCCCGACCAGCAAGATGGCCCGCCGCCGCGCACGCGAGCTTGCGCTGCAGGGCGTGTACCAGTGGCTGCTGTCGGGCAACAGCGCCACCACCGTGCAGCGCCATCTCGAATCCGAGACCGAGAACCTCGACAAGATCGACCGCGAGCTCTTCGTCAGCCTGCTGCGCGGCGCCACCGGCGCCGCCGACGAGCTGCGCGGCTGCTTCGAGCCGCTGCTGTCGCGCCCGGTCGCCGAGCTCTCGCCGATCGAGCATGCCATCCTGCTGCTCGGCGCTCATGAGCTGCGCCACAACATCGAGACCCCCTACCGCGTGGTGATCAACGAGGCGATCGAGCTCGCCAAGGGCTACGGCGGCACCGACGGCCACAAGTTCGTCAACGGCGTGCTCGACAAGCTCGCCGCCCGCCTGCGCCCGGAAGAGGTCGAAGCCGCGCGCGCCAAACGCGGCTGAGAGTACGCCGGACGCCCGACCGCCTCGTTCGCGGCGGGTAGGGAACTGCTTTGTTCGCGGCTGCCGCCGCTCCTACGTGGCCTGGTGCGCGGCGGGTGGGATGCCGCTTTTTTCGCGGCTGCCGCCGCTCCTACGTGGCTTGGTGCGCGGCGGGTGGGATGCCGCTTTGTTCGCGGCTGCCGCCGCTCCTACGTGGCTTGGTGCGCGGCGGGTGGAATGCCGCTTTGTT
>JAKLLJ010000264.1 GCA_023150215.1 Thauera sp.
AGGGCAAGTCTTCCCGTCTGTAGCAGCCAAAAGAAAAGGGCGGGGAACCCATCGGATTCACCCGCCCTTGCTGACCGTCTGCCAATAATTGGCTAGCCATTTGCCAGTTTATGGTCGCCGCTACAGGTGTCACACATCGATGTTCTGCGCATACAGCGCGTTGCCCTCGATGAACGCCCTGCGCGGCTCGACGTTGTCGCCCATCAGCGTGGTGAAGATCTCGTCCGCCGCGATCGCGTCGTCGATCTGCACGCGCAGCAGCCTGCGCACCGCGGGGTCCATGGTGGTCTCCCACAGCTGCTCGGGGTTCATCTCGCCCAGACCCTTGTAGCGCTGCTTGGTGATGCCGCGTTCGACGTCGGCGAGCATCCACTTGATGGCGTCGGCGAAGCGGGAGACGGTCTGGCGCTTTTCGCCGCGGCGGATCTCGGCGCCGGGGCCGATGAGGCCGGAGATGGCTTCGGCGGCGTTGCGGATGGCGCGGTAGTCGCCGGAGACGAGGAAGTCGTGCTCGACCCAGCCGAACTTGCGGTTGCCATGGTGCAGGCGCTCGATGGTGAGGCGCCAGCCTTCGGACTCGTCGTGGTACTCGGCGTAGATCTGCAGGCCTTCGGGCAGGTGGGGCTGGATGCGCTCGGCCGAGGCACGGGCGGCGGCCTCGTCCTCCAGGCTGACCTCGAGATCGTGGGCGAGCATGACCTGCAGCACCTCGGGGTCGATGTAGCTGGCCAGGCGCTTGATGACGGCTTCGGCGAGCAGGTAGCTGCGCGCGAGGCCGCCGAGGGCCTCGTCGGCGATCGGCGCGGCGCCTTCGCGCGGCACCAGCATGGCGCCGTCGAGGGCGAGCTTGAGCAGGTGGCCGTTGAGCTCGGTGTCGTCCTTGATGTAGATCTCGGTCTTGCCGTGCTTGATCTTGTACAGCGGCGGCTGGGCGATGTAGATGTGGCCGCGCTCGACCAGCTCGGGCATCTGGCGGTAGAAGAAGGTGAGCAGCAGGGTGCGGATGTGGGCGCCGTCGACGTCGGCGTCGGTCATCAGGATGATGCGGTGGTAGCGCAGCTTCTCGGGCTTGTAGTCGTCCTTGCCGATGCTGGTGCCGAGCGCGGTGATCAGGGTGGCGATCTCCTGGCTCTGCAGCAGCTTGTCGAAGCGCGCCTTCTCGACGTTGAGGATCTTGCCCTTGAGCGGCAGGATCGCCTGGAACTTGCGGTCGCGGCCCTGCTTGGCCGAGCCGCCTGCGGAGTCGCCCTCGACGAGGTAGAGCTCGCACAGCGCGGGGTCCTTCTCCTGGCAGTCGGCGAGCTTGCCGGGCAGGCCGACGCCGTCGAGCACGCCCTTGCGGCGTGTCATCTCGCGCGCCTTGCGCGCGGCATCGCGGGCGCGCGCGGCTTCGACGATCTTGTTGCAGATGGTGCGGGCGTCGAGCGGGTTCTCGAGCAGGAAGTCGCCGAGCTTGCTGGCGACGACTTCTTCCACCGCCGGGCGCGCCTCGCTGGAGACCAGCTTCATCTTGGTCTGGCTGGCGAACTTGGGGTCGGGCATCTTGACCGAGAGCACGCAGGCGAGGCCTTCACGCATGTCGTCACCGGTGATGTCGACCTTGGCCTTCTTGGCGATCTCGTTTTCTTCGATGTACTTGTTGATGACGCGCGTCATCGCCGCGCGCAGGCCGGTGAGGTGGGTGCCGCCGTCGGCCTGCGGGATGTTGTTGGTGTAGCACAGCACCTGTTCCTGGTAGCTGTCGTTCCACTGCATGGCGACCTCGACCGAGAGCTCGGCGTCGTGGCCCTGGCCGGTGGGGATGCGGGTGGTGCCGGTGGCGTAGAAGACGTTGGGGTGCAGCACCGTCTTGGCACGGTTGATGTACTCGACAAAGCCTTTGACGCCGCCGGCGAAGGCGAAGTCTTCTTCCTTGCCGGTGCGCTGGTCGATGAGGCGGATCTTGACGCCGTTGTTGAGGAAGGAGAGCTCACGCAGGCGCTTGGCGAGGATGTCGTAGTGGTACTCGACGGTGCCGAAGATCTCTTCGTCGGCCAGGTAATGGACCTTGGTGCCACGCTTGGTGGTTTCGCCGATGACGCGCGCCGGACTGACCTCGACGCCGTCGACCAGGTCGATGACGCGGTTCTGCGGCTTGCCGCGCTCGAACTCGAGAAGGTGGCGCTTGCCGTCGCGGGCGACGGTGACGTGCATCCATTTGGAGAGCGCGTTGACGCAGGACACGCCGACGCCGTGCAGGCCGCCGGAAACCTTGTAGCTGTTCTGGTTGAACTTGCCGCCGGCGTGCAGCACGCACATGACGATTTCGGCCGCGCTGCGCCTGGGCTCGTGCTTGTCGTCCATCTTGACGCCGACCGGGATACCGCGGCCGTTGTCGCTGACCGAGATCGAGTTGTCGGCGTGGATGGTGATGACGATGTCGTCGCAGTGGCCAGCCAGGGCTTCGTCGATCGAGTTGTCCACGACTTCGAACACCATGTGGTGCAGGCCGGTGCCGTCGGAGGTGTCGCCGATGTACATGCCCGGGCGCTTCCTCACCGCTTCCAGGCCTTCGAGCTGCTGGATGCTGGTTTCGTCGTAGTCTTCGTGCGCTTTGGCGGAGGCGGTGGGCTGGTCTTGCGATTCGGACATGGTCATCTCGGTGATTCGTAAAGAACGGGGTGATGCGGTAGTGCGGGCGCTGCGGGTGCCCGTGGGGGCGGCGGATGCTGCGAGCCTTGTGCCCTCGCCGCCGGGTGGTCTGGCGCTGGCGTATGAAGGTTCGCGGCTGCCGCCGCTCCTACACGAGGGCTCGCGGCTGCCGCCGCGCCGACAGGGGGTCAGATGCGCATCGGCATCACGACGTACTTGAATTTTTCGTTGCCGGGCAGCGTGATCAGGGCGCTCGAGTTGCCGTCGTTGAAGCGCCAGTCGACCGTCTCGGAATTCAGGTTGTTGAGCACGTCGAGCAGGTAGGTGACGTTGAAGCCGATGTCGAGCTTGTCGCCCTGGTAGTCGATCTCGAGCTCGTCCATCGCTTCTTCCTGCTCGGCGTTGTTGGAGGCGATCTTGAGCAGGCCGTCCTCGAGCACCATGCGCACGCCGCGGAATTTCTCGTTGGTGAGGATCGCGGCGCGCTGCAGCGCCGACAACAGCGGCTGGCGAGCGAAGCTGATGAGCTTGGGATGCGCTTGCGGGATCACGCGCTCGTAGTCGGGGAACTTGCCATCGATGAGCTTGGTGATGAGTTCGATCGAGCCGAAGCGGAATACAGCCTGGTTGCCGGCGAGCAGGATCTCGAGCGGGTCGTCGTTGTCGGCAAGCTGGCGAGCGAGTTCGAGCACGGTCTTGCGCGGCAGGATGGCTTCGCTGCGGGTGGCGATGGGCGCGTCGAGGTCGGATGCGGCATAGGCGAGGCGGTGACCGTCGGTGGCGACCATGCGCAGCTCGCCGCCTTCGGCGATGAGCAGCAGGCCGTTGAGGTAGTAGCGGATGTCCTGCTGCGCCATGGCGTACGAGACCTGGGCGAGCTGGCGCTTGAAGGTGCGCTGGCCGATGGTGAGGCGCGCGCTGGCGTCGGCGGGCGGGTTGAGGCTCGGGTAGTCGGCAGCGGGCAGGGTCTGGAGCTGGAAGCGGCTGCGGCCGGCCTTGACGGTGAGGCGCTTGTCGTCGAGTGTGAGGCTGACGTCGGTGCTGTCGGGCAGGGCGCGCAGGATGTCCTGCAGCTTGCGTGCGCCGACCGTGATCGAGGCGTCTTCGCCACCGATGTGGCCGCCGGTGGTGGTGCGGATCTGGATCTCGATGTCGGTGGCCAGCATGGTGAGCTGGTCGCCGTGCTTCTCGATCAGCACGTTCGACAGGATGGGCAGCGTGTGGCGCTTTTCGACGATGCCGGCGACCGACTGCAGCGGGGCCAGGAGCGCATCGCGGGTGGTGGTGAGCAGGAGCATGGCGTCAGATCGGGTCGATGAGTTGATCGGGAGGTGATTCGTGGTGGGGCTCAGCCGCGCAGGACCTGGGTGAGCACGTGGACGTCGTGGTTGAGCTGGGCGTCGCCGAGGCGCAGCTCGGTGATGGTGCGGCAGGCATGCAGCACGGTGGTGTGGTCGCGGCCGCCGAAGGCCTCGCCGATCGCGGGCAGCGACATCGGGGTGAGCTCCTTGGCCAGCCACATCGCCACTTGGCGCGGGCGCGCGATCACGCGCGTGCGCTTCTTGGAGTGCATGTCGGCGATCTTGATCTTGTAGTAGTCGGCGACGGTCTTCTGGATGTGCTCGATCGACAGCTGGCGGTTGTGCGCGTGCAGCAGGTCCTTGAGCGCTTCCTTGGCGACTTCGAGGCCGATCTGGCGGCCGTGGAAGCGCGCGTAGGCGACCACCTTGTTGAGGGCGCCTTCGAGCTCGCGCACGTTCGAGCGCAGGTTCTTGGCGATCAGGAAGGCGACGTCGTCGTCGACCAGCACGCGCAGCGCCTCGGCCTTCTTCTTTAGGATGGCGACGCGCATCTCGAGCTCGGGCGGCTCGATCTGCACAGTGAGACCCCAGTCGAAGCGCGAGATCAGGCGGTCTTCCAGGCCCTGGATATCCTTGGGGTAGGTGTCGCAGGTGATGACGATCTGCTTGCGCGCCTCTGTGAGGGCGTTGAAGGCGTGGAAGAACTCTTCCTGCGTGCGGTTCTTGTTATTGAAGAACTGGATGTCGTCGATGATCAGCATGTCGAGCGAGCGGTAGTAACGCTTGAAGGCGTCGAAGCTCTTCTGCTGATAGGCGCGCACCACGTCGGCGTAGTAGTCCTCGACGTGTACATAGCGGATGACCGCACGCGGGTTGTGCTTGAACACCGCGTTGCCGATGGCGTGCACCAGGTGGGTCTTGCCG
>JAKLLJ010000265.1 GCA_023150215.1 Thauera sp.
AAATTCGATTGTGTTCAGGTGCAGAACCGGGGTTCGGCTGTGCAGGCTTTTCGCGGCGACGAATCCGGTGGCGCGCAGCGCACTTCCCGGAACCGCCGCAGCCAGCACCGCAGCCAGATCGCCCAGCGCCACCGCCTGCACCTCCACCGAAACCTCACGGGTCAGGCCCGCTTCGACTTGTTTCGATTCGTGCGCCAGCACACAGCTGGCGACCGGAATTCCGGCAGGGGTTCGACGCAAGGGCAGCACTTCGGCCACACGCGCATCGATGCGCAGTTCGTTCACACCCGCTTCAGGCAACTCGCAACTCAGGCGGCAGCAACTTCGCTGTCGGCCGGCTTGGCGTCGTCGGACCCGATGTTCATCGAGCGCGACTTTTCTTCCTTCATCATCGGCGAGGGCGTGGTGACGGCCTTCTTCATCTTGATGGTGAGATGACGCAGCACGGCGTCGTTGAACTTGAACGAGTGCTCGAGTTCGGCCAGCGTCTCGCCGTCGCACTCGATGTTCATCAGCACGTAGTGGGCCTTGTGCACCTTCTGGATCGGGTAGGCCATCTGGCGACGACCCCAGTCTTCCAGGCGGTGGATCTGGCCGTTACGGGTAGTCACGATGGACTTGTAGCGGTCGACCATGGCCGGAACCTGTTCCGACTGATCCGGGTGGACGATGAATACGATTTCGTAGTGTCGCATGCAGACTCCTTGCGGTTATTGAAACAGCCCCCCGGCATGCGAGTCCGGTGGAGCAAGGGAAGCCTGCCACTATAACAAGAAACACTGAAGAATCAAAGCAAGCTCGTTCGAGCAGACCACCTGCAACGCCGGTTGCAAATTCCCGCTTACATTCCGCCCTCCGCGGTGCAAGTCCGCCTGACCTAGCATTCGGTCACCGGGACGCTCCCCGCAAGCACAACAACACCAGAGAGGCTGACCATGAAAAGCACGCTCGTTCACAAGCTCGTCGCGGCACTGCTGTGCGGCGGCCTGCTCGCCGGCGCAACGGCGGCTGAGGCGCGCGGCGATCGCGACGATCGGCGCTGGGATCGCCATGAATACAAGCATCACCACAAGCACAGGCACGACCGCGACTGGGACGAACGCCGCGTCTATCGCGAGCGGGTGATCGTGCATCGCGCACCGCCGCGCTACCGGGAGACGGTGGTTCACCATTACTACGAGCCGTCGTACCGTCCCTACCGCTACAGCGGCGCCCCCGCGATCACGATCGGCGTCGACATTCCGCCCCTGGTGATTCCACTGCGCTGAACGTCGCCCCGCGCGAGCCGGCATGCACGTTCAGTGCGGCCGACTCTCCCAGATCTTTTGCAGGCGCTTGACCGACACCGGCATCGGCGTCTTCAGTTCCTGGGCGTAGATCCCGATCCGCAACTCTTCCAACAGCCAGCGAAACTCCTCAAGCGCCGGGTCCTCCACGCCTGCACGGCGGCGGGCGAGGCGCTCGCGCTCCCAGGCTTGGGCAAGCTGTTTCCAGTCGGCCATCGCCTGCGCGTCGCGCGCCGGATTGTTGCGAAGTTTGTCGAGCCGCACCGCGGCCCCCTTGAGGTAGCGCGGGAAGTGGGCCAGATGCGCCCACGGGAAGGCGACCAGGAAATCCTTGGGCAGCAACGCTGCGAGCTGGGCCTGAATATCGGCCACCACTTCCGGGAAGGTCTTCACGCCCGACAAGCGCTTTTGCAGCGCGAGATATTCCGCAAGCAGCTGCCCCGCCAGGCGCATGAACTCCTGCGCAACCAGGCTGACCCGGCTCTTCGCTTCCGCGCAGCGTTTCGCGAACGCATCGGCATCGGCGGGCAGGGGTTCGAGCAGGCAGCAGCGCGCCAGCGTCGCCTCGACCAGGCGCGCCTTGAGTTCGGCCTCGGTACCGAACGCCATGTATTGCAGCGCCAGCTCGCGCAGCCCGGGCAGGCGCTCGACCGCGCGCACCTGATCCTTCAAGTGGAAGGCGAACAGCCTGGCGAGACCGCGCCGGTGCACGCGCGCCGCCTCCTCGGGCGTATCGAAGGGACGCAGCGAGACGCTGTCGCCGTCGTCGTGCAAGGCGGGAAAGCCGATGACCTCGCGACCGGCGACGCGGATCTCGAGCAGCTCGGGCAGCTTGCCGAAGGACCACGACGTGAACCCGGACAGGGCCTGTGCGGGCGGGTCCGCAGCGGCCGGGGACTCCGCGCTAGCACCCGCCGCACGCCCTGCGCCCTTGCATGCGCCGGCTCCATCCCCACCCGCCCCCCCGCCCCGACGCTCCGCGGCAGCTGCGTTGCTGCCGATGCCATCGGTCGCGCCGCGCGCCGCGCCGGCGCCCACGCCCGCCACCGATAGCGCCCCGGCGAGCGCGCCGCCGATCTTCGCCGCCGAGAAGCGCGCCGCCACCTGCTCGCGAAAGCGCGCGCGCAGCTCCATCAGGTTGCGCGACTGGCCCATCACCCGACCGTGCTCGTCGATCACGCGGAAGTTCATGAAGCAGTGCGGCTTGAGGTTCTCGGCGCGGAAGCTCTCCAGCGGCAGCTTCAACTGCACGCGCTCCTCGACGAAGCGCTGCAGCATCTTCAACAGCGGCTCATCGACGTCGAACTCGCCAGCCTCGAAGGCCGCCATGAAGGCCGCCGCACTCTCAGCCACCGGCTGCAGGCGATGGCGATGCTTTTGCGGTACGGTCTTCATCAGCGCCGCGACCTTTTCCTCCAGCAGGCCGGGCACCAGCCACTCGCAGCGATTGGCAGGGATCTGGTTGAGCATCGCCAGCGGCACCGCCAACGTGACGCCGTCATCTGCCTCGCCGGGCTGGTGCAGGTAGGTGAGCTTCAACTTCTGCCCGAGCACCTCCAGCGCCGGCGGGAAGCGATCGGTGGTGACGCCCTCGGCCTCGTGGCGCATCAACTGCTCGCGCGACAGGTGCAGCAGCTTCGGCGCGGTCTTCTCCGCCTGCTTGCGCCAGGTCTCCAGGCCGGCCAGGTCGCAGACGTCCGCGGGCAGCTTGCTGTCGTAGAACGCCTCGATCAGCGCCTCATCCACCAGGACGTCGGGGCGGCGCGACTTGTGCTCGAGGCGCTCGATCTCCGCCACCAGGCGCTGGTTGTGGGCGAGGAAGGCCATCGCGCGCGCCGCCCCCTCGGCGATCTCGCCCTGCACCAGGCCCTCGCGGATGAAGAGCTCGCGGCACAGCGCGGGGTCGATGTCGCGATAGGCCACGCCGCGGCGCGGATAGATCACCAGGCCGTACAGCGTGCCGCGCTCCCAGGCGCGCACCGCGCCCGAGGTCTTCGACCAGTGCGGCTCGAACACCTGGCGCTTGACCAGGTGGCCACCGACCTCCTCCACCCACTCCGGCTCGATACGCGCAATGCAGCGCCCGAACAGGCGCGAAGTCTCGACCTGCTCCGCGGCCATGATCCACTTGCCGGCCTTCTTCGCCAGCGCGGAGCCGGGATGCGGCCAGAACTTGATGCCGCGCGCGCCGAGGTAGCCCCCCGCCTGCGGGCCCTTGCTTGCGTTCTCGCCATCCTCGAGCTTGCAGCCGATGTTGCCGAGCAGGCCGGCGAGCAGCGCCTTGTGGACGGCCTCGTAGTTTGCCGGCTGTTCGTTCTCTTTCCAGCCGTGTTCGGCGCACAGGGTGTGGAGCTGGGCGAACACGTCGCGCCACTCGCGCATGCGCATGTGGTTGAGGAAGTGCTTCTTGCACCAGGCCTTCTGCTTGCTGGAGGACTCGTGGCGCTGCACCTCGTCCCAGGCCTTCCATAGATGCCAGTACCACAGGAATTCCGACTTCTGGTCCTGCTCACCGCCGCGAAACTTCGCATGCGCCTGGTCGGCCGCGCCGGGGCTGTCCTGCGGCCGCTCGCGCGGATCCTGCACCGACAGCGCAGCGGCAATCACCAGCAACTCGGCGAGCGCGCCACGTTCGCGCGCAGCGAGGATCATGCGACCGATGCGCGGATCGAGCGGCAGTTTCGCCAGCTCGACGCCGGTCGGGGTCAGCTTGCGCTCCTCGTCATCGCTGACCGCGCCGAGCTCGGCCAGCAGCGCGTAGCCGTCGCCGATCAGGCGCGAGCCGGGCGCATCGATGAAGGGGAAGCCCTCCACCGCACCGAGCTTCAAGGCCTTCATGCGCAGGATCACGCCGGCGAGCGAGGAACGCAGGATCTCGGGATCGGTGTGCAAGGGACGACGATTGAAGTCGTCCTCGTCGTACAGCCGGATGCAGATGCCGTCCATCACCCGCCCGCAGCGCCCCGCGCGCTGCTGCGCGGCGGACTGCGCGATCTTCTCGACCTGCAGCTGCTCGACCTTGTTGCGCGGCGAATAGCGCTTGATGCGCGCCAGGCCGGTGTCGATCACGTAGCGCACCCCGGGCACCGTCAGCGAGGTCTCGGCGACGTTAGTCGACAACACCACGCGGCGACCGTTGGAGGCCGAGAACACCCGCGCCTGCTCCGCCGCCGACTGGCGCGCGAACAGCGACAGCACCTCGGTCCCGGGCAGGTGGTGGGCCTTGCGCAGCGCCTCGGCGGCCTCGCGGATCTCGCGCTCGCCGGGCAGGAAGACCAGCACGTCGCCCGGGCCACAGCGCTGCGCCTCGTCGACCGCGTCGACCAAGGCGCCCATGAGGTCGCGGCTCTTGTCCTTCGCCCTGTCACCTTCCTTGCTGCCTTTCGCCGCCGCACGTGCAGCCGCAGCGGGATCGATGTCCTCGCGCTCCACCGGCCGGTAGCGCATCTCGATCGGGTACAAGCGGCCCGACACCTCGATCACCGGCGCCGGCGTGCCCGCCGCATCGGCGAAGTGCTTCGCGAAGCGCT
>JAKLLJ010000266.1 GCA_023150215.1 Thauera sp.
GATCCGGTTCATGCCGCAACTGAACGACATACCGCTGCTCAACCACAAGATCAGCCGCGTGGCCGGTTTCTATTCCATCGACCTCAGCGTCACCCCGATGGACGGCATGGCACGCATCCTGAAGCGTGCCGAAGACCTCGTCATTGGCAGCGCCATCTTCCTGATGATCCTGCCGGTGTGCGCGGTGATCGCGCTCGCGATCAAGCTGACTTCGCCCGGACCGGTGTTGTTCAAGCAGTACCGCACGGGCATCAACAGGCAGCGCTTCAAGGTGTACAAGTTCCGCTCGATGATCGTGCATCAGGAGCCCTGTGGCGTGGTCACGCAAGCAACTCAGCACGATGAACGCGTCACCCCCATCGGTCGCTTCCTGCGCCGCACCAGCCTGGACGAGCTGCCGCAATTCTTCAACGTGCTGCAGGGCAGCATGTCCATCGTGGGTCCGCGCCCGCACGCACTGGCGCACGACGACTACTACAAGGACCTGGTCGAGTCCTACATGCAGCGCCACAAGGTCAAGCCAGGCATCACCGGCTGGGCACAGGTCAACGGCCTGCGCGGGGAGACGGATACGCTGGAAAAGATGCAGGCCAGGGTGGAATGCGACCTGTGGTACATCGACAACTGGTCACTCTGGCTCGATCTCAGGATCATCTTCCTGACCCTGTTCAAGGGTTTCGCAAACCCCAACGCGTATTGACGCCAGCCGGGAGGGCGGGAGGGGGCGCTGGCCGCACGCTCGCGGCGCTCACCCGCCCCTGGCTTCGTCGCCCATCGCCTGCAGGCGGGCGTAGGTGCCGCCGCGCGCCACCAGCTCGGCGTGCGTGCCGCGCTCGACGATGCGGCCGGCCTCCATCACCAGGATCTGGTCCGCCTTCTCGATCGTCGATAGGCGGTGGGCGATGACGATCGTCGTGCGCCCGGCCATGAGGCGCTCGATCGCAGCCTGGATGAGGCG
Organism: Thauera sp.; assembly: GCA_023150215.1. Taxonomy (GTDB): domain Bacteria; phylum Pseudomonadota; class Gammaproteobacteria; order Burkholderiales; family Rhodocyclaceae; genus Thauera. The sequence goes on from JAKLLJ010000266.1 coordinate 959, forward strand.
CTCGGACTCGGTGTCGAGCGCCGAGGTGGCCTCGTCGAGGATCAGGATGGGCGCGTTCTTGAGCAGCGCGCGCGCGATCGCGAGGCGCTGGCGCTGGCCGCCGGAGAGCAGCACGCCGTTCTCGCCGATCTCGGTGTCGAAGCCTTGCGGCAGGCGGTCGATGAACTCGCGCGCATTGGCAGCCTCGGCGGCGGCGACGATCTGCTCGCGGCTGGCGCCGGCGAGCTCGCCGTAGGCGATGTTCTGCGCCACCGTGCCGTTGAACAGCGTGACCTGCTGGGTGACGAGCGCGATATGGTGACGCAGGTTGGCGAGGGTGTAGTCCTCGACCGCCACGCCATCGACCAGCAGGTGGCCTTCGTCGTGCTGGTAGAAGCGCGGGATAAGGTTGGCGAGGGTCGACTTGCCGCTGCCCGACTTGCCAACGAGGGCGATCAGCTGCCCCGGCTCGGCCTTGAAGTCGATGTCGTGGAGCGCGCGGCGGTCGGCGCCCGGATAGCCGAAGCCCAGTCCCTGCGCCTCGATGCGGCCGCTGATGCGCTCCCGCGCGACGGTGCCGGTGTCGGGCTCGGGCGCTTCGTCGAGCTGCTCGAAGATGCTGTCGGCGGCAGCCACGCCGCGCTGGATGCGCGCGCTGACCCCGCCCAGCAGCTGGATCGCGCGCGGCAGCAGGCCGGCCGCGGTGATGTAGGCGACCACGTCGCCCGCCGAGGCGTCGCCGCGCACCTTGAGCACGGTGAATAGCAGCAGGCCCATCGACGAATACACGATGAGGTGCATCAGCACCGAGAAGGTTTCCTGCGTACGCACCATCTTGAGCTGGCGCTTGGTGTTGTCGGTGCTGGCCTCGACGAAACGCGCCGACTCGTAGGCCTCGCCGCCAAAGCTGCGCACCACGCGGTAGCCCTGGATGGTCTCGGAGGCGACGTGGGTGACTTCGCCCATCGAGGTCTGGATGTTCTTCGACAGGCGACGGAACTTGCGGCTGGCGTTGGACACCAGCCACGCGATCGCCGGCAGCACCACGAGCAGGGTCAGCGTCAGGCGCCAGTTCATCCACAGCAGGTAGCCGAGCAGCGCCACGACGGTGAGGCCTTCGCGAAACAGGATCTTGACCGCGTCGGTGGCGGCGTCGGTCACCATCGACACGTTGTAGGTGATCTTGGAGACGAGATGGCCGGAGTTGCTCGCGTCGTAGAAGCGGTTGGGCAGCACCAGGAAGCTGCCGAAGAGCTGGGTGCGCAGATCGTGGATGAGGCCGAGCGAGACGCGCGAGATGCCGTAGTTGCCAAGAAAGGTGCCGAGGCCTTCGGCGAGCGCGATGACGACGATCATCACCGGGATGGCGAGGACGAGGTCGAGCGCATCGAGCCAGGGCAGGCCGGTGGCGATCGGCGCGTCCGGGGTGGCGAGGCCGTCGATGAAGTACTTGAGCACGCTCGCCAGCCCGGCCTTGCACGCGCCCGCGATCGCGAAGCCAGCGATGCTGAGCGCGAAGTAGCCGAGAAAGGGCCGGGTGTAGCCGAGCAGGCGAGCGTAGACCTTCATGCTGCTCGCGGGCGCCTGCGCGCCGGCGGGGGTGGGTACAGCGGAAGCGGATTCGGTCGGGTCGGGGACGGCAGTCATGGCCCGGATGATATGCCAAGCCCGCACGCCCGCGGCGGCGAAGGCCATCGCGATGGTGCGTGTAGGAGCGGCTGCAGCCGCGAATGCCGCGCCGCCGGCCGCGTCGTGCTTCATTCATCGCCCGTTCGCGGCTGCCGCCGCTCCTACCCGGCGGCGCCGCAAGCGCAGCGGTTTGTGTAGGAGCGGCGGCAGCCGCGAATGCCACGCCTCCGGCAGCGTCGTGCTTCATTCATCGCTCGTTCGCGGCTTCCGCCGCTCCTACCGGCGCCCCCGCAAGCGCAGCGGTTTGTGTAGGAGCGGCGGCAGCCGCGAATGCCACGCCTCCGTGCTCAGTGTGCCTCGTCCCAGTTGTCCCCTGCGCCGACTTCCACCAGCAGCGGCACCTTCAGCGTGGCGACGCTGCCCATCAGCCTGGGCAACTCGGCGCGGATCGTGTCGAGCTCGGGCTTGGGCACTTCCAGCACCAACTCGTCGTGCACCTGCAGCACCAGTTTCGATTTCAGCCCGGACGCCTCCAGCCACGCGCTCACCGCGAGCATCGCCTTCTTGATCAGGTCCGCCGCCGTGCCCTGCATCGGCGCATTGATCGCGGCGCGCTCCGCACCCTGGCGGCGCGCGGCCTGGCTGGCGCGGATCTCGGGCAGGTGGAGACGGCGGCCGAACACCGTCTCGACGTAGCCCTGCGCACGTGCCTCGGCGCGAGTGCGCTCCATGTAGTCGGCGACGCCGGGGTAGCGCGCGAAGTAGCGGTCGATCCAGGCCTGCGCGGCGGCGCGCTCGATGCCGAGGTTCTTGGCCAGGCCATGCGCACTCATGCCATAGATGAGGCCGAAGTTGATCACCTTGGCGTAGCGGCGCTGCTCGCTGCTGACCTCGGCCGGCACCACGCCGAAGACCTCGCCAGCGGTGGCGCGATGCACGTCTTCGCCCTTGGCAAAGGCGTCAAGCAGGCGGGCGTCGTCCGACAGGTGGGCCATGATGCGCAGCTCGATCTGCGAGTAGTCGGCCGAGACGATGAGGTGATCGCGCGGCGCGATGAAGGCGGCACGGATGCGACGGCCTTCGGGCGTGCGGATCGGGATGTTCTGCAGGTTGGGCTCGGAGCTGGACAGCCGGCCGGTGACCGCGGTGGCCTGGGAGAAGCTGGTGTGCACGCGGCCGGTCCTCGGATTGACCATGCGCGGCAGCTTGTCGGCATAGGTGCTCTTGAGCTTGGACAGGCTGCGGTGCTCGAGCAGCAGCTTCGGCAAAGGGTAGTCCTCGGCGAGCTTCTCCAATACCTCTTCGTCGGTGGAAGGCTGGCCGGTGGCGGTCTTCTTGACCACCGGCAGGCCGAGCTTGCCGAACAGGATCTCGCCGAGTTGCTTGGGCGAGCCGAGGTTGAAGGGCTGGCCGGCGAGTTCGTGGGCATCGCCTTCGAGCGCGTGCAGGCGGCGGCCGAGCTCTTCGGAATGCTGGCTGAGCAGGAAGGGGTCGATGAGCACACCGGTGCGCTCCATGCGCAGCAGCACGTCCAGCACCGGCAGCTCGACGTCGCGGTAGAGCGCGGCCAGTTGCGGCTCGGCTTCGAGCTGCGGCCACAGGTGCTGGTGCAGGCGCAGGGTGATGTCGGCATCCTCGGCGGCGTATTCGGTGGCGCGCTCGATGGCGACTTCATCGAAGCCGATCTGCTTGGCGCCCTTGCCGCAGACCTCGGTGTAGGGGATGGTCGTCAGGCCGAGGTGGCGGCGGGCGAGCGAATCCATGTCGTGGGTCCGGTCGCTTTCGAGCACATAGGACTGCAGCAGGGTGTCGTGGGCGATGCCGCGCAGCGTGATGCCGTGGTTGGCGAGCACGTGGGCGTCGTACTTGAGGTTCTGGCCGAGCTTGGCGTGCGCGTCGGACTCGAGCCAGGGCTTGAGCTTGGCGAGCACGTCGGCGAGCGGCAGCTGCGGCGCCACGTCGGGGCCGCGGTGCGCCAGCGGCAGGTAGGCGGCCTCGCCGGCCTGCACCGAGAACGACATCCCGACCAGCTTCGCCGCCATCGGGTCGAGGCTGGTGGTCTCGGTGTCGAAGGCGGTGAGCCGGGCGGCGGAGATTTTGTCCAGCCAGGCATCGAAGCCGGGCCAGTCGAGGAGGGTGAGGTAGGCGGCGCGGTGTGCGCCGGACGGAGCGTCGGCGCGCGCGGCCTGGCGGTCGTCGGGGGGTGGGT
>JAKLLJ010000267.1 GCA_023150215.1 Thauera sp.
GGACCGGGAGGCCTTGGCGCAGTTCGACCAAGAGCATGCAGAGAAGATCGCTGCTGAGCAGGCCGCGCGCCGGGCCGCTGCCCAACTCGTACTGGAGGCACCGGCACGCGCGAAGGCCCTGGAGGAGTACATCGTCGACCTTGCCGCCGAGATGGCCCGCGACGTCGATGAGGTCTTCATCCACGAGGAGATGAAGCGCGTATTCCAGCCCAGCGCAGAACGGATGCTGACGGCGGCACGTGCCTTCGTTCAGGCCTGGCAGGAGATGAGGACCGTCGAGTCGACGCTGAAAGGCTCCCTGCGTCTGGCCCATTACAGCATTCAGGGTGACCGCAACACGGGTTACGACATGACCCTGATCGGCAAGCCCAACCAGGGGGATCTGCTGCCCAACCTGATCGAGGGGCTCGCGTTCTCGGATCTGGCCGAGCTGAACCGGCAGTACCACGGACTGGACGATGCGCTAGCACGGCAGATCTCGCAGCGCCTGAAGGAATACGGCATTTCACCCGGAGTGCTGTACGTCTATCACCCCGGCGCTGCGAGTGACGAGCGCCCGATCTACGCACCCGATCCGAATCCCCCGAGCAAGCGCCCGCAGGAGATCCCTTTCGCTGCGGCGACCGTGGTCACGATCAACAACTGACGGCGTTCCGAGCCCGCCGGGCAGAGCCTGGTTTTGACTTGGCTTCTGCTCGGCACAGCGCGTTCATGGAGGTCCGCAAACCCCTCTTGGAGAAAGCAATGAGCACCCACCAAACCCTGCGCGTACAGGTCACCGACACCAACCACCGTCCCCGCGGCGTGATGACCATCCAAGCCGACTTCGATCACATCGGCCCCTACCGCGTGGTGCACGACGGGCGCACGTACTGGTTCACCGGCAAATCCGGCACGCACTGCGCCAGCGGTGTGGCCACGCGCGAGATGGCAACCGCCAACGAGGAGCGCCTGTGGATCACGCTGGGCGGCACCGCCGTGTGGGAGGACTGAGATCATGACGGATCCGCAACACACCATCGCGGCGCAGTTGGCAGCCCTGCCCTCCATGCGGATGACGGAGCTCTGGGCACTGTGGGACCAGCACTTCCCGCGGCGGCCCAGCCACCACAATCGCAACTACGTCGAGTCGCGCCTGGCGTACCGCATCCAGGAACAGGCCTACGGGGCGCTGCCGACCAACGTGCGCAAGATGCTGGTCGAGGCCGGCGCCAAGCACTCCAAGATCAAGACCCACGTCGGGCGCGGCACGCAGACGCTGCTGATGCCCGGTACGACGCTGATCCGCGAATGGGAGGAGCGCGAATACCGCGTGACGGTCACGCCGGAGGGGCTCTACGCCCTCGATGGCCACCTCTTCAAGAGCCTGTCGGCGGCGGCACGCCACATCACGGGCACGCGTTGGAATGGGCCGAAGTTCTTCGGCCTGCGCGACGGCAAGGGGGGTGAGCAATGAATGCGCCCCTGCAGGTGCCACCAAGGCGCTGCGCGGTGTACTGCCGCGTTTCCAGCGACGAACGACTGGACCAATCCTTCAACTCCATCGATGCGCAGAAGGAAGCGGGCCACGCCTTCATCAAGAGCCAGGGCCATGAGGGCTGGATTGCCGTTACCGACGACTACGACGACGGCGGTTACTCCGGCGGCAACATGGAGCGGCCCGCCCTGCGTCGCCTGATGGCCGATATCCAAGTGGGCAAGATCGACATCATCGTCGTCTACAAGATCGACCGCCTCAGTCGCTCGCTGGCCGATTTCGCGCGGATGGTCGATGTCTTCGATCGCCACCGCGTCAGCTTCAGCGCCGTCACCCAGCAGATCAACTCGGCGACCTCGATGGGCCGCCTGATGCTCAACGTCCTGCTCTCCTTCGCACAGTTCGAGCGCGAGGTCACCAGCGAGCGGATCCGGGACAAGATCGCGGCGAGCAAGGCCAAGGGGATGTGGATGGGCGGACCGCTGCCACTCGGTTACGACGTCCGCGACCGGATGCTGGTGGTGAACGAGACCGAGGCGGCCTTGGTGCGCCGCATCTTCGCCGACTTCGTCGCGATGCGTTCGGCCACGCTGATGGTCAAGGCCTACGTCACGGAAGGCGTGGGGACCAAGCGTGGCAAGTCCTTCACCAAGCAGACCATCTACAAGATGCTGAACAACCGGGTGTACCTCGGGGAGATCGTCCACAAGGGGCAGAGCTTCACCGGCCAGCACCCAGCCATCATCACCCCGGCACAGTGGGACGCGGTGCATGCGCTGATCGCCACTGACGGCGTCGAGCGGCGGCGTGAAACCAATGACCGGATGCGCGAGCCGGTGCTGCTGCGCGGACTGTTGTTCACGCCCGATGGCGAACGGTTGGTGCCCAGTTTCACGGTCAAGCGGGGCAAGACCTATCGCTACTACACCCCGGTCAAGCACCGTCGGTTCGGCTCTTGGGCCAGCCAACATGGCTCCTTGCCCGCTGGACCGATCGAGGCGCTGGTCGTCGAACAGATCATTGCCGCACTGTCGGCGCCGCACGTGGTGCAGTCGGTGTGGGATCGGATTCGGGAAACCCACCCGGAGATGTCCGAAGCCGAGGTGGTGCTGCCCATGCGCCGGCTGGCCACGATGTGGGCGCAGTTGTTCCCCGCCGAGCAGTGCCGGCTGGCGCAACTGCTCATCGAGCGCGTGGTGATCGCCGACGGCGGCCTGGAAGTCTTCTGGCGGGATCAGGGCTGGCCGGAATTGGCGGCCGAGTTGGCGCCCGGAACCATCGGTGCCGAGTTGCAGGAACTGGAGGAGTCCCTGTGAAACCCAGGATCACGGCGACGGGTGCCCCGATCGCCCGCGAGCGTCGAGATGGCGGGGAAATCAAGCTGTCGACCTTCATCCCGTTGAAGATCCGCAAGCGTGGCACCCGCAAGGTGGTGGTGCGCCCGGATGGGGACGTCACTGCACCGGGCACGGCAGACACCCAGCACGATGCGCCCCTGATGGTGGCGCTGACACGGGCGTTCTACTGGCAGCAGCTACTCGACGAGGGTGTGCTCGGCAGCGGCAATGAGATCGCCAAGCGCGAGGGCCTGCACCACTCCACGGTCAACGAACTGCTCCGACTGACGCTGCTGGAGCCCGCCATCATCCAGACCATCCTGGCCGGAAAGCAGCCGCGGTGCATGAGCCTGCTGTGGTTCCAGCACAACCCACTACCGCGTGACTGGATGGCGCAGCGGGAGCTCATCGCAGGGTTTGATGCCTGACCGGTAGCCTTGGTTGACGACGAAATGCCGCGCGTAAGCCCTTGATTCTTAGAGACCGCGCATTGCGCCTACCCGCAGCACAAACGGAGAAAAGAGACGGCGCTGGCCGAGAAAGTGGCCCGTTGCACGCGCTTCGGCACTCGGCCACCCGCAGCACGGATCGCCGGAACCCCGCGCCACGCGGGGGGCGCACCAAAAGGAAAGGGCCCGGAGAAAATCCGAGCCCTTGCATATGGTGGACCGAAGGAGGATCGAACTCCCGACCTCTGCATTGCGAACGCAGCGCTCTCCCAGCTGAGCTATCGGCCCTGAAAGAGCGCGAATTATAGTGAGGCACCGCGCGAAAGGGAAGGCCCTCAAGTGCATTTGCGTGCCGTGGCGCTTCCTGGCTTTTGTAAGAGCGGCGCAAGCCGCGAACACGGTGGTCGGGCGATCGGCGTGCGCAACGGATCCGCCGCCCTGTTCGCGCCTGCCGGCGCTCCTACGGAAAACCTCGCAGCCGCAAGCCCGTGTAGGAGCGGCGGCAGCCGCGAATGCGGCGGTCGGAGTCAGTCGGGGGCGCCGGAGCCGACGGCGGCGCGGCCGAGGCGGTCGGCGACGGCGCGCCAGCCGGGGCTACCGGGGAGCGCCTCGACCAGGAGGAGGTCGGCACCGACGGCATCGAGCGCGCGCAGGCTGGCGTACAGGCCCTGGGCGTAGGCGGCAGGCTCGGCGGGCAGGGTGCGCCAGCTCAGGCGGGGGTCCTGCGGGTCGCGGGTGGAGTGCGCGAGCACGGCGACGCGGCTGCCCTCGCCCGCCAGTGCGGCGGCCGCGTCGGCGAGCAGCGCGGGTTCGACCAGGCGCAGCGGGGTGCGCGGGGCGTAGTGCGCGGCGAGCGCGCCGGAGACGCGGGGCACGGCCGGATTGGAGGCCTTGTCGGCGTCCGCCGCCGGCTCGAGCTCGCCCCGCACGCGCGGCCGGCGGCCGATGACGCGGGCGATGTCCTCGGGGCCGATCGCGCCCGGGCGCAGGATCTCCGGCACATCGCGCGAGAAGTCGAGGATGGTGGATTCGATGCCGACCTCGCAGGCGCCGCCGTCGAGGATCAGCGCCACGCGCTCGCCGAGTTCTTCGCGCACATGCGTGGCAGTGGTGGGGCTGATGCGGCCGAAGCGGTTGGCGCTGGGCGCGGCCAGGCCGCCGTCGAAGGCGCGCAGCAGTGCGAGCGCGACCGGATGCGAGGGCACGCGCACGCCGACGGTGTCCTGGCCGCCGGTGACCTCATCGGGCACCTCGGGCATGCGCTTGAGGATCAGCGTCAGCGGACCGGGCCAGAAGGCGCGGGCGAGCGCAAGCGCGTCCTTGGGAATGGCGGCGGCCCACTGCGGCAGGTGCTCGGCCGAGGGCAGGTGCACGATCAGCGGGTGGTCGGCGGGGCGCCCCTTGGCGGCAAAGATCTTGCTCACCGCCTCGGGGTCGAGCGCACCGAGTTCGACGATCTCGTGCACGCTGGCGACGGTGGTCTTCGCCGCCATCGCCATGATCGGGC
>JAKLLJ010000268.1 GCA_023150215.1 Thauera sp.
CTTGGTGGTCGCGACCGACCGCAGCCTCGAGGCGCTGGTCGGCGAAGGCTGGGAGGAGGGCTTGCTCAGCCGTCTGTTCGAAGTCAGCCTTGCGCCGCCGTCGATCGCCGACGTGCGTGAAGATCTGCCCGAGCTGGCGAGCCAGTTGCTGCTGCATCTGGTCGAGGCGGGCGAAGTGCCGCTGCGCCGCCTCTCCACCGCGGCGCTCAACCAGTTGCGCAACCTGCCGTGGCCGGGCGGTTATCCGGAGCTGCGTGCTGCGGTGAAGTCGCTCGCACTCGGTACCCTGGAAGAGGAGATCGGTGCCGGCGAGGTGCGCCGCCTGCTGCCCCCGGACCTTGGCGCGGGAGCCTGCGGTGTCTCCCTCGACCAGCCGCTGCGCGAGGCGCGCGAAGCCTTCGAGCGCATGTACTTCGAGCATCATCTGCGCCTCGAAGGCGGCAACATGACCCGCTTGGCCGAAAAAACCGGACTCGAGCGCACCCATCTTTACCGCAAGCTCAAGCAGCTCGGCCTGCAGGCCGGGCGCCGCCACGAAGAGGCCTGATGTTGCGGCGCAACGTCGGCGTTTCCCGGCCCGCCCGGCGCGCGTAGAATCGGCGGCCTGAACACAGCCGGGAACACAGGTGAAGATCATCATTCTGGGTGCGGGCCAGGTCGGCGCGTCGGTGGCCGAGAACCTGGTTTCCGAAGCGAACGACATCACGCTGGTCGATACCAGCGAGGAATACCTGGCCGCGATGCGCGAGCGTCTCGAGATCCGCACCGTGTGCGGCAACGCCGCATCGCCGAGCGTGCTGCGCGAGGCCGGCGCCGACGACGCTGACCTGCTGATCGCGGTCACCCAGTCCGACCAGACTAACCTGTGCGCCTGCCGCATCGCCAAGGCGCTCTACAACCTGCCGACGCGGATCGCACGCCTGCGCTCGACCGACTACGTCGACCACCCCGAGCTGCTCAACGACGACAACTTCGCGGTCGACTTCTCGATCTGCCCCGAGCAGGTCGTCACCGACTACATCAAGCGCCTGATCGCCTTCCCCGAGGCGCTGCAGGTGCTCGAGTTCGCCGATGGCGTGGTCAGCCTGATCTGCGTGCGTGCATTCGAGGGCGGTCCCTTGGTGGGCCATCCGCTCAAGGCCCTGCGCTTTCACCTGCCCAACGTCGAGGTGCGGATCGCGGCGATCTATCGCAATGGCGAACCCATCACGCCCGAGGGCGAAACCCTCATCCTCCCGGGTGACGAGGTCTTCTGCCTCGCCGCGACCGTGCATATCCGCCAGGTGATGCGCGAGCTGCGTCGTTCCGACAAGCCGATGCGGCGGATCATGATCGCCGGCGGCGGCAACATCGGCTTCCGGCTCGCGCAGTCGATCGAGGAGAACTATCACGTCAAGATCCTCGAGCTCAACCGCGGCCGTGCCGAGATGCTCGCCTCGCAACTGTCGCACGCGCTCGTGCTGCGCGGCGACTCGACCGACGAGAAGCTGCTCGAGACCGAAGGCATCGACGAGACCGACCTCTTCGTCGCGCTGACCAATGATGAGGAGGACAACATCATGTCCGCCTCGCTCGCCAAGCGCATGGGCGCCCGCCGCACGCTGGCCCTGATCAACCGCAAGAGCTATGTCGACCTGGTGCAGGGCGGGCCGATCGACATCGCCATTTCGCCCGCGCACACCTCGATCGGCACCTTGCTCGCCCATGTGCGCCGCGGCGACGTGGTGGCGGTGCATAGCCTGCGCCGCGGCGCCGCCGAGGCGCTCGAGATCATCGCCCATGGCAGCAGCAAGGACTCCAAGGTGGTGGGGCGCGCGATCGAGGAGATCACGCTGCCGCGTGGCGCAAGCATCGGCGCCATCGTGCGTGACGAGAAGAACGACGAGGGCAGGGTGATCCGTCGCGAGGTCATCATCCCGCACCACGACACCGTGATCCGCGAGGACGATCATGTGATCGTGTTCTGTACCAGCAAGAAGCTGGTGCAGAAGGTCGAGAAGCTGTTCCAGGTCGGCTTCCACTTCCTCTGAAATGTCTTCCGACGCTCGCGCCCGCGCCTACTACCCGGCGCTCAACGCCCTCGGCCTGATCATCATGATCTTCGGCCTGCTGATGAGCTTTCCGCTCGTCGTGTCGGCGTGGCTGGGGGACGGTGCGACGCTGGCCTACGATCAGGGCCTGTTCGTGACCTTCGTCGCCGGCCTGCTGCTGTGGGCGGCGACGCGCGCAAAGCGGCGCGACCTGCGGGTGCACGACGGCTTTCTGCTGGTGGCGGCGACCTGGGTGGTGTTGCCGCTGTTCGGCGCGCTGCCGCTGATGGCCTACCTGCCCGATCTCGGCTTCACCGACGCATACTTCGAGGCCGTTTCCGGCCTCACCGCCACCGGTGCCACCGTTCTCACCGGCCTCGACGACCTGCCGATCTCGATCAACCTGTGGCGCACCTTCATGCACTGGGTGGGCGGCATGGGGGTGATCGTGCTGGTGGTGGCGATCCTGCCGCTGCTCGGCATCGGCGGCCGCCAATTGTACAAGGCCGAGGTGCCGACGCCGATGAAGGATGCCAGCCTGACGCCGCGCATTGCGGAGACGGCCAAGGGCCTGTGGCTGACCTATGTGCTGCTGACCGTGGCCTGCGGGCTGTGCCTGTGGTGGGCGGGGCTGGAGGGGTGGGATGCGGTGATCCATGCCTTCTCGATCGCGGGCCTGGGCGGCTTTTCCAACCGCGACGCCTCGCTCGGCCATTTCGACAGTCCCGGCGTCGAGATCGTCACCGCCGTGTTCGCATTGCTCGCCGGCCTCAACTACGCCACCCACTATCTCGCTCTCGTCAGGCGTTCCGCCCGCCCGTACCGGCGCGACCCCGAGATTCCGTTCTACTTCGGTGTGCTCGCGCTCAGCATTGTAATGCTGACGGCATACGTTCTGGCGCAGGGCGTGTTTACCGACGTGGGCGAAGCGCTGCGCTACGTCGCGTTCCATGTCGTGTCGATCTCGACCTCGCTCGGCCTTGCTACCCACGATTACACCCTGTGGCCGATGTTCGCGCAGATCTGGATCCTGTTCCTCGGCAGCTTCGTCGCCTGTTCGGGTTCGACCGGTGGCGGCATCAAGATGATGCGCGCGATGATCCTGTACAAGCAGGTGTTTCGCGAGATCGTGCGTTCGCTGCACCCCAACGCGGTACGGCCGGTGCGCATGGGCAAGAACCCGGTGCCCGAGAACATCCTGCACGCAGTGCTCGGCTTCAGCTTCATGTACATGGTCAGCATCGTCAGCCTGACGCTGGTGTTGTCGGCGGCCGGGCTGGACCTTATCACCGCTTTCTCGGCCGTCGTGGCCTGTCTCAACAACACCGGACCGGGGCTCGGCCTGGTCGGGCCCGCCTCCAACTACCAGGCGCTCGGTGACTTCCACAAGTGGGTGCTGTGCTTCGCGATGATCCTCGGCCGACTGGAGATCTTCACCTTCCTGGTCGTGTTGACCCCGACCTTCTGGCGACGCTGACGCGCTCGGCCGGCGTGCTTGACCGACGACAAGCCCGCTCGGCGCCCGGACAGGCGATAATCACGCCTTGTGCATGACCGCCCCGATAGAGGACTCGACGTGAGCCGCCTGAAGAACGACACCTTCCTGCGCGCCCTGCTGCGCCAGCCCACCGAATACACGCCCGTCTGGCTGATGCGCCAGGCCGGCCGCTACCTGCCGGAATACTGCGAGACCCGCCGCCGCGCCGGGAACTTCCTCAATTTGTGCAAGAGCCCGGCGATGGCCTGCGAAGTCACCCTGCAGCCGCTCGCGCGCTATGACCTCGACGCCGCGATCCTGTTTTCGGACATCCTCACCGTGCCCGATGCGATGGGCCTGGGCTTGTATTTCGCCGAAGGCGAGGGCCCGCGCTTCGAGCGTCCGCTCAAGGACGAATGGGAGATCCGCAATCTTTCGGCGCCCGATCCTCATGCCGAGCTGCAGTACGTGATGGACGCGGTGAGCGAGATCCGTCGCGCCCTCGACGGCAGCGTGCCGCTGATCGGCTTCTCCGGCAGCCCGTGGACCCTGGCCTGCTACATGGTCGAAGGGGGCTCCTCGTCCGATTATCGCAAGGTCAAGAGCCTGGCCTACAGTCGGCCGGACCTGATGCATCACATCCTCGATGTCACCGCGCAAGCGGTGGTGAAGTATCTCAATGCGCAGATCGAGGCGGGCGCCCAGGCGGTGATGGTGTTCGATTCCTGGGGGGGCGTGCTCTCCGAGGCGGCGTACCAGGAGTTCTCCCTGCGCTATCTCGAGCAGGTGGTGTCCGGCCTCATCCGCGAGTGCGATGGCCAGCGCGTGCCCAGCATCGTGTTCACCAAGGGTGGCGGCCTGTGGCTGGAATCGATCGCTGCGATCGGCTGCGACGCAGTGGGTCTGGACTGGACCATGGACATCGGTCGTGCGCGCCAGCTGGTGGGCGACAAGGTGGCGCTGCAGGGCAACCTCGATCCCAACGTGCTGTTTGCGCCGCCTGCGGCGGTCGCGACCGAAACCCGCCGGGTGCTCGATGCCTTCGGCAATCACTCCGGTCACGTCTTCAACCTTGGCCACGGCATCTCGCAGTACACCCCGCCCGAGAACGTCAGCGTGCTGGTGGACACTGTTCACGCGCACAGCAGGGTGATTCGCTCGGGTCGCTGAGCGTGTCCGGCGGCGGCAAGGCGATAAGC
>JAKLLJ010000269.1 GCA_023150215.1 Thauera sp.
GTTCGATCGCCTTGACCCGGAAGAGGTGGCGTCATGGGTGAGAGACGAGCCTACCGGCAGCTACGCCCGGCGAGCGGCGTTCTTCTACGAATGGTTCACCGGCCGGCAACTCGCCGTGCCGGACACAGCGCCCAACGTGGGCTATGTCGATGCGATCGACGCCAGCCTGTATCTGGCGGCTCGGCGGCCAGATCGCATGCGGCGCTGGCGCGTCAACAACAACCTGCCGGGCTCACGCGAGTTCTGCCCGATGGTTTTTCTCGGTGCCCCCGAGCAACGCGAATGGCTCTACGACCTGGCAGCCGGCGTGCAGTCCCTGGATGACACCTACGGACCGGAATTGCTGCTGCGCAGCGCGGCGTGGCTCACGTTCAAGGAGTCCCGGGCCAGTTTCGCCATCGAGCACGAGGCGGACAAGCAGGACCGGGTGAAACGTTTCGCGGCAGCCATCAGTACGTACAGCGGGCGGATGAACGATCCGATGGCACCGGAGCAGCTTCTCAAGTTGCAGCAAACCGTGCTCGGCGAAGCTGCGTTGCGGGTTGGCATCCGACAATCGCCAGTGTTCGTCGGGGAACGCAGCTTCATCAACGAGATCGTCCACTACGTCGCACCGTCCGAGGAATGGGTCGATGGCATGCTCGACGCCTTGCGCGGGTTCGAAACGCGCACGCAAGGCACCAACGCCGTGGCACGCGCCGCAGCCGTGTCGTTCGCCTTCGTCTACCTGCACCCGCTTGCGGATGGCAATGGCCGGATCCACCGCTTCCTGATCAACCACCTGCTCGCGGCCGACAAGGTGGTACCGGCCAACATCATCGTGCCGGTGTCGGCGACGATCGCAGGCTCAGCCAAGGGGCGCGCCGATTACGACCAGGCCCTGGAAGGGTTTTCACGTCCTTTCATGCAGGCCTACACCGATGGCTATCGTTTCGGGCCAAGGCGGGTATGCCCTGACGGGGTCGAAACCAATTTCGAGTTCCTTCGCTCAGAGGATGCACAACACGCCTGGCGTTACCTCGATCTGACGGAGCAGGTGCGCTACCTGAGCGGGGTACTTCGCCAGACGGTCGAACAGGAAATGGCGCAGGAAGCCCTGACACTGCGCCAGTACGACGATGCGCGGGAGGCGATCAAGAACTTCGTGGAAATGCCGGACCCGGATGCGGACCGCATCATCCGATCGCTCAAGGAAAGTGGCTGGCAGGTCAGCAACAAGCTGCGCAAGACCTTGCCTCAGGTCTTCGCCGAAGAGGGGGCCTTCTACGGCAGGCACGCGCAGATCGTCGCGGCGGTGCGGGCGGTGTTCGAAGGCGAGGAGCAGGAACAAGAGTAGGTGCCAGTGGGTAGGCGCGCAGTAGAGGGTTTGCGCCTCAGCCCCGGTATCCCGGACGCCTCTCCCCGCGACCATCGGCGCGACCGACAAACACCTGCCTTCCACACGCGCCATGCGCGCCCGCAACTCCGGGAACACGCTTCCCAGTGCGGACAAGGTGTTCCCATTTCTCGGAGACACCTTGATGCCCAGCCAGATCATGAACATCGGCCCCATGCCGTGCGAAGAGAACGCGGCCCAGGTGGGCCGCCCCGACTACGACGAACTGTCCCCGCTCGAACGCCTGCACCCCGTACCGCCCGAGGCTCTGGTCAGCCTGATCGTGAAGACCTTTCCCCACGATTTCGGTAGCTACCGCGAAGTCTGCGTGCGTTACGAAGACACCGACCCGGTGGCCACCGGCTACGCCTTCGACCTGGAGCGTGACACGCCCGAGCAATGGGATGCCATCGCGCGCTACGAGCTGATCTGGTTCGAGCGCCTGAACGTGCTCAACCGCGCCGTGCGCAAGGGTGAGATGGCGCCGGACGAAGTCCCGGCACCTTACCGCTCTCAGCAACTGCCGGCACTGCCCGCCGAACACACGTTCAGCCAACTGCTCGCGGCCTTCCCGCTCTGACTTTTCCGCCTGGGCGCGGCAAACGGGTCAGTAACCCTTACTGTGGTGTTTCGGACCCGCCGCCAAGCCATACGAATCAAGGGGAGCGACGGGATCGTTACATGGCCTGGTGGTGGCAATACACGGCGAAATCCCAGTGCTTGCGAGGCGACTTCCGTGGGCCCTTCCACCCCATGCTCTTGAAATATCTCGCGATGAACCAGTTCAGGGAACCATGCCCGACAAGGAGAACCGTACCATGCAAGGATGCCAGTTCAGCCAACCGCTCGGCACATGCACGGGCTCGCTCCCTCGCTTCCCTGAATGGCTCGGCATTTGCCGAATACCCGACCGCCCACATCAGTCTGAACAGAACCGACCATACGGCCAAGCCCAGGCGCGGGAAGCGCCAGTTCGCATAGGGCATGCCCATTTCCCGGAACAGTGGCTCGCAGGCGCCGATATTCTCCATGCCCAGAGCTCTGGCCGACTCCAGCGAGCGAGGAAGGCTGCTGCACACGACGAACGCGCAACCTCTTGCCTGCTCGATTGCCGCCTGAGGCGGTCGATGCCGGGCATCGATGCCGACGGCATCGTACTCGGAAACCCAGACTCCGAAATCCCTGGCGTTTACCCGTCGATCCCTGTCGATCATCGGCAGCCCATGCCTCAGCAACACAATCTGTACCGGACGACTTGCCTGCACACTACCCCCTTGAACGATCTTGGCTCGACCACAACGAGCGGTCCCCTTCCTCTTCCCAGCGGTTGCGCGGCTTACGAATCGATCGCATAGCTGCGCGCACGGTATGCAGCAAACATACCCAGAAGATCAGCCGGAATCAACAGCCCAGCCAAGACAGCCGACCACTCCCCGACCGATTGCTCGGCATATTGAAACCGCGGGAAGCGATCCACCTGCACATGGTAGCGCCGGTACCGCGCCTCGCCGGTGTCGGCGATGTCGTTCAACGCCTCCTGCATCAGGATCGCGGGAGACAGTCAATGCCTTGCACACAGAAATTTGGACAGGCTCCTCACACGCACTCGACTTACCTTCCCCGCACTTCGTCCTGTTGCCCGGGGCCTCCAGGCTCAAGCTCATGTGTTTCGGCAGACCCTGACAGCAGTTGCTCCGCGATCTCCGCCGGCGCACGCTCCACCAGCGCCTCCAGGCAGTCGAGAACACAAGTCGGCTCGACCCCGGTCAGATCGGCCCAGCGCTGCACCTTGTCGGCCAGCGAGGTCAACTGGCTGATGCCCGGGGCTCGAGCGCGAACGATCGGCACAATCCGCCCTTCCAGCTTCGTATGCGCCGCGCCGGCCAGCAGCCTGGCAATCGCTGCGCGGTCAACCGCGTGGCGGTCTTCGTCCGCCACAGTCCAGCGCACGCGTACATGTGCTCCGTCGATGCCATGGCTGGCCGCAGCTTCGCGCAGCGCCTCCAGGTCGGGCCGCCCCTCAAACACGATGTCGATGGTGCGGCGTGCCGGCGTCGGCACCAGTTCGCACGCGGCACCGTCAGGCGTCACTTCCCACAGCAGGAAGCCCTTGTCGCCATGCTCGCCGAAATGGAAGCGCCCGATGGAGCCCGCATACGCAATGCACTGGCGGCCCTCCGGTACCTCTTGTTCCCAGCGCTGATGCCGGTGAATATGGCCCAGCATCACGGCTTGGGTCTCGGCGCTGAACAGCACCCCGGTGCTGAACTCGTGGTCGAATCCCGCCATCGGCACACCATGCTCGCTGACGCTGCCGAACACCGTCCCGTGTGACACGGCGATCGTCGGCACGCCACGCGCCCTTGCCCGTCGGTTGGTGAGCGCGAAGCCTCGCAGCAACAGGGCCAGGTGTTCGCCCACGGCCTGCGGCGCTTCGACGGCGCCGACGGTCGCCGCCACCACGGCTTTGTTGATGGTCGGCACGCAGGTGAGCAGCGCGCGAGCGCCGGCCGGCACCAGATCGAAACGCCAGCCCGTCGAGGACAGCCACCGGCCATCCTCCATCAAGACCACCTGCTCGATCCGCTCGGCCACGTAAACCGGATGACGCGCCCCCAGCAAGCCGAACACGGCCAGCGTGCCCGGTGGTTCGTGGGAGAAGGTCCCTTGCAGCATCAGCACCGGGCAATGGTCGGCCAGGCGGCGCACCTGGGCGCACAGCCGCCGCGTGGCGGGCTCGTGCAAGTCCAGGCCGTGGTCGGTGGCGTCCCCCGAGATGACGGCCGCCTCGACCCCTTCGGCAATGGCGCGGTCGATGGCCGCGCCAAAGCACCGATCGGCTTCTTCAAGCGTCGCCGCGCCGTAGTGCAGATCGGAAAAGTGCGCGATCCGCATGTTCAGTCCCTCCCCGCCAGCGCCCCCACGGCGCAGTCGATCTTGTCGGCGTAGCCCTCTGCGTCATTCGCATAACGCTCGACCTCATCCCAGGCTCGGCCGCGGCCATGCGGATTGATCTTCCAGCCCCGGCCCCAACGCCCATCCGCGTAGCGCTCGAAACGCTCGCGATCTACGCCCATGGCCTCCACACGATGCAGCAATTGTTCCAGCGTGGGATGGCCCGGACGCATGGGCAGCTCTTCCTCGGCGTGGCTCGGCTGAACGTCGGACACCGCCGCGCTCGCACTTTGCGCGTGGGCTCGGGATGCCGCACCTTCCAGCACCTGCTCGGCCATCGAGGCCTGCATGATGGCCGCCTCGTCATCCTCACCGTCGCGCAGCAATGCAGTGACGTCGATCGGCGCCTCCAGCTCGATGATCCACTGAGGG
>JAKLLJ010000026.1:0-18664 GCA_023150215.1 Thauera sp.
CTGGAGCGCGAGGGCGCCCTCCAGTTCAGGCCAGTCGGCTGCGTAGCCGTTGGCGAGAGTGATCCGCGTGGCGAGGAAACGGTCGATCGTCGCCGGCATGTCGCCATACAGCGATGCGCCGACCACATAGTCGAGGAAGACGCGGAACTCACCCTTGCCGAGGCCGCGGTTGACCGGCTCCGCGGTGCCCAGGCTGCCCGGCATCGCGTCGTCGGCGGCCGCCGTGGCGCTGCGGTAGCCGAGGTAGTCCATTTCGCGCCAGCCGCTTGCCCCCGCGAACTTGCGCGGCAGGCTCCAGGTGGCGTCGATCGTGTTGCCGGTGCCGGAGGTGAACACCGCGTTCTGCCCGATGTCGGACTGGCGCACGTTACCGGAATGACAGCCGACACACTGGGTGAGCTCCGCGGGCGTCTGGGCACGCAGGCGACCATCGGCGTCCTCGATCCAGGCGGCGAGCAGCCAGCCGGTGCCGTTCTCGATCCAGCCCTGGTCGCGGCTCGCATACACCGGCGCGGACTCGTCCTTGAGTGCGTTGCCGAACTCGTCCGGGTGCCATTCGCGCGCCTTGTACATCCAGCGCACCTCCTTGACGCGCCGTGCGCGCAGGCCCGGGAAAGGGCTCGCCGCTGTGGTGCCGTCGGCATCGACATCCACGTAATGCAGCGGATGGGCGAACTCGGTGCCGAGCGGGTACTGGCCACGGACGATGGCGACGCCGGCCGCCGCCCCCAGATAGCTCGACTCGCCGGCCAGGCGGTCCTGGATGTTGCGCTCGACGAGCTCGAGGTTGCCGGTGTAGGTGGCGAGATCGAAGGCCCCCTCGGCGTTCTTCATGAAGGGTTCGGCGAGGCGGATGTAGATGCCCGACACGCTGCCCGAGAGCGGGGTGAAGATGCCGTAGGGCATGAAGTTGATCGCCCGCCAGCCGGTGTTGCGCCCGCGCGGGTCGGAGAACACGCCGCGGCCGGCGCTTGCGCTGCGCACGAAACCATCGTCCTGCGCCGGCAGGTCGGCAGGCGCCAGGGCGGGGAAGAGGCGGAAGGGGCCGTCGGTACCGCTGTCCCACGCGCTCGGGTTCCCCTTGCGGTGCGCGAACGCGCTCGACCAGTTGTCTTCGCGCACCCACGCGCGCAGGTCCCAGCGCGACGAATCCTCGCCGCGTTCGGCGAGCGCCGCGCGCAATGTCTCGGGGCGCAGGGTGTTGATCCAGGGCGTGATGCTGGAATTGACCGTGAACGGGTAGTTGACCACGCCGAAGGCATACTCGGCCTGCAGGTTGCCGACGTTGGAATTCGCCCCTGCCTGCGGATTGTTGTTGCCGAGCCCGAGCGCAGCGACACCGTCGGTGTGGCAGAACAGGCAGGCGTTCTGGGTGCCGTGGCTGGTTTCGACGTAGCACTGCGCAGGGATGTGGGCGTGCGGGTTGGCGAAGGTCGTGCGGCTGATGTGCTCGCCGCGCAAGGGCAGCTTCGCGGGCGACGCGATCGATGGGGTCATGCCCCCGCCTTGATTGGCGGCCGGCGCCTCGCCACCCTCACCACTGCCGCCGCCGACGCAGGCGGAAACGAGGAAGATGCTCAGAGCGCTGGCGGCGCTGATGCCGATGAGCGGGAGTTTCATGGGTGATGAACGCCTGTGAGATTCGATGCGAGGACCCGGGCAGCAGGCGGGTGTCGGCCGGCCGGCAAATGTCGCGCCGCGCCGCGCTGGCAGCGGTGCCCTGGCACGCTGAAATCGTGGCGTCGGCCCGCGGGGTCGCGCGGGCCGACGTGAGACGCGGCTTACTTGATCGCCGGCAGGCCGCCGACGTAGCCGACCTGGGCGGTGAGACGGTAGTTCAGGGTGCCGTACTTGTTCTTGCCGTACAGCTTCTCCGCCTCGGCTTCGAGCTTGGTGGTCAGGTCCGCGTTCTGCGTCGAGATCCAGTCGCCCTGGTGCTGGGTGTTGCTCATGATGTAGGCGAAGCCCTTGGCGTCCTCCACCACCTGCAGGCCAGTCGCTTCACCGCCGGCGGCGACGTTGAGGATGCGGGTCAGCGCCTTGGTGTCGACGTTGTAGGCCCACACGTAGTTGTTCACGTGCATGCCCGAGTCCTCGCCGATGAAGAGCGTGCGCATCTTCTCCGAATAGAACAGGTTGTCGGTGTTGGCGATGAAGTTGACGTCCGCGCTGTTGCCGTTGGCGTCGGGCGAAATCGGACGACCGAGCAGCTGGTCCTCCACCATCGCCATCGTGGGCACGTATTCCGAGTTGATCGCACCGCCCGCGCTGTCCTTCTGGCTGGCGACCATCGGCAGGGTATAGGTCGCACCGGCCTTGTTTTCCTTCAGGCGGATGTGATCGACCGGACCGCCGTCACTGGCCTTCATCGAGCCTTCGATGCGGCTCATCGCGTAATAGAGCTTCTTGTCGCCGTGGTTGATCGCGACGCCTTCACCCTTGGTGAACTCGGTGGTGGCACCGAGATAGGCGGCGTAGCGGCGCGTCTCCAGCACCGCGGCGGCCTTCTCCATGCCCGGCTTGAGCTTGATCCACACCGTCTGCGAGGAACCGGCACGCGTCGCCTTCCAGCCATCGCCGGTCTGCTCGGTGAGCGAGGTCTCGAAGATGTCGCCGAGCGTGATGCCGCTGTCGATCAGCGCCTTGGCTTCGGCATGGGTCGCGCTGCCAAGCTTCACCCAGACAATTTTGGCACTGCCGCCGTCGCTGCCGTCGGCCGCGGTCTGGTCCCAGCGCGCAGCGTAGATCGTGCCGCCGGCCTTGGGGTCGTTGGCCTTGTCGCCGACGAACATGAACATGCCCGAGTACGAACCGTCATCGCCAAAGAAGGCGGTGCGGCCATCCTTGGCGAAGATCGCCGCCTCCCAGGTGCCGCGCCCCATGTTGTAGAGCTTTTCGACCGTGTAGCTGCCGTCGGCCTTCGGTGCGACCTCGGTCGCATAGCCGTAGTGGTAGGGGTTGGCGGTCTTGGTGTTGCGGAAATAGACCTCCGTCATCGCCTTCAGGCCGGCCTCGGTCGTGCTGTAGGACTTTTCACCCGGCACGAAGTAAAGGTCGTAGTCCTCCTCGCCCCCCAGATGGGTGTTCCACGGCGTCTGCGAACCGAAGCAGAAGATCCAGCCGCCATTGACGCTGGCGAAATCGATCGGCTTCTGCGATGCGACGCTGAGCTTGCCGTCGGCCGCCTGGGTGATCTCGGACAGGTTCATGCTCATCGGCATGCGGCTGTACCAGTTGGCCACCTTGTACGCGTCCTCGCCATCGGCGAGCACGTCGTCGTACTCCCAGTGATTCACCAGCATCAGCTTGCCGTCGATCATCAGCAGACTGTTCGCGTCGGCGGTCTCGGCGACCACGGGATCGCCATTCGGGTCGATGATCGGCGCCATCTTGTGATCGAAGAGCTGGGCGGCCGCGTACTTCTTGCCACCGCTCTGGTTGGTCTGATCGGTGTTTTTGAACAGCGTCTGGTAGTTCAGCGGAAACTTCTTGGTGCTGCCATCACTGTAGGTGATCGTCGCCTCGGAACTGCTGTAGGTTTCCAGCATCTCGGCCTCGGTCTTTGCCACCGGGGTGGCCGAGAAGGCGATCGACTGGAAGGTGGGCACGACCGGGTCGTTATCGTCGTCGCTACAGGCGGACAGCGAGAGGGCGATCGCGGCAGCGAGCGTGCTAAGGACCAGGGGATGGCGGGCGATTTGGGGCATGGAATCCTCGTCGAGACTAGCGGGGGTGGACATCGACGGGATTCTTGCCCGCGCATGTTTCAGGAATGTTTTGGACGCATTGCAAATTCGAGCCCCGGCGGCGTCCGATCGCGCATCAACTCAGGTCGGGAAAAGCATATGCTTCGCTCCCCCAAGCTGGAATAATCCACAGGTCCTGATCACCGCCGCACCCTCCGATGTCCGACCCCGCCCCGATCTTCGCCGCCGACGGCCCGCTCGCCACTGCGATTCCCGGCTTCCGTGCCCGTCCGCAGCAGATCGAGATGGCGCAGAAGATCGCCGCGGCGCTGCGCGAGAACCGCGTGCTGGTGGCCGAGGCCGGCACCGGCACCGGCAAGACCTTCGCCTACCTGGTGCCGGCGCTGCTCGCGGGCGGCAAGGTCATCATCTCCACCGGCACCAAGACCCTGCAGGACCAGCTCTTCAACCGCGACCTGCCCACGGTGCGTGCGGCGCTCAAGGTGCCGGTGACGATCGCGCTGCTGAAGGGGCGCGCCAACTACGTCTGCCACTACCACCTCGAGCGCAACGCGCGCGACGGCCGCTTCCTCACCGCGCAGGACGCCGCCGACCTGCGCGCGATCGGGCGCTTCGCGCAGGTCACGCAGACGGGCGACAAGGCCGAATGCACCGATGTGCGCGAGGACTCGCTGGCGTGGATCGCCGCCACCTCGACGCGCGACAACTGCCTCGGCCAGGACTGCCCGAACAAGGACGAGTGCTTCGTGATGCAGGCGCGGCGCAACGCGATGGACACCGACGTGGTGGTGGTCAATCATCACCTCTTTTTTGCCGACGTGATGCTGCGCGACGAGGGCATGGGCGAGCTGCTGCCGGCCTGCAACGCGGTGATCTTCGACGAGGCCCACCAGCTGCCCGAGACCGCCAGCCTGTTCTTCGGCGACAGCGTGTCCACCGCGCAAGTGCTCGAGCTCGCGCGCGACACACGTTCCGAGACGGTGGCCGCGGCGCGCGACTGCGTGGCGATGATCGACCACACGCGCAACCTGGAAAAGGCCGCGCGCGACCTGCGCCTGGTGTTCGGCACCGAGAGCGCACGGATCTCCGCCGCGCAGGCCGCCGAGCGCGAGAACTTCGACGCCATGGTCGAGGCGCTGGAAAAGGCGCTGGCTGATTTCCAGGCCGTGCTCGACACCCAGGCCGAGCGCTCCGAGGGCCTCGCCAACTGCCTGCGCCGCACCGAGGAGATGGCCGAACGACTGGCAAGCTGGCGCAAGCCGGATGACAAGGCGCTGATCCGCTGGGTCGAGGTGTTCACCCAGTCGCTGTCGCTCAACGCCACGCCGCTGCATGTGTCCGACGTGTTCAAGCGCCAGCTCGAAGGCCACCCGCGGGCGTGGGTGTTCACGTCCGCCACGCTCGCCGTGGGCAAGGCCGACTTCGGCCACTACTGCCGCGAGCTCGGCCTGGCGTGGATGGACCCGCCACCGCTCACCGCGGTGTGGGGCAGTCCCTTCGACTACGCCGAGCAGGCCTTGCTGTATGCGCCGGCCGGCATGCCCGACCCCAACTCGCCCGACTACATCGAGCGCGTCGCCAAGGTGGCACTGCCGCTGATCCGCGCCGCGCGCGGGCGCACCTTCGTCTTGTGCACCTCCTTGCGTGCGATGCGCCGCATCCACGAGCTGATCCTCGACGGCCTCGCGCACAGCGGTGACGCGCTGCCGGTGCTGCTGCAGGGCGAGGGTTCGCGCACCGAGCTGCTCGAGCGCTTCCGCCGCCTGGGCAACGCGGTGCTGGTGGCGAGCCAGAGCTTCTGGGAGGGCGTGGACGTGCCGGGCGACGCGCTGTCGCTGGTGGTGATCGACAAGCTCCCCTTTGCGCCGCCCGACGACCCGGTGCTGGCCGCGCGCGTCGAGCACATGCAGAAACAGGGCCTGAGCCCCTTCGTGCACCACCAGCTGCCCAAGACGGTGATCAACATGAAGCAGGGCGCCGGGCGGCTCATCCGCAGCGAGCGCGACCGCGGCGTGCTGTGCATCTGCGACCCGCGCATGATCGACAAGTCCTACGGCAAGGTGGTGTGGCGCAGCCTGCCGCCGATGCGGCGCACGCGCGCCGAAGCCGATGCGGTGGCCTTCCTCGAGAGCCTGCCGCCGCCGCGACAGGGCAGCTGAGCACGGCCTGTTGTATGCTCACGGGTCTTTCGTTTTCAACCCGACTGCGGCTTCTCGATGAAAGTTTTCGGTATCGCCGGCTGGTCCGGCTCCGGCAAGACCACCCTGGTGGAAAAGCTGATCCCGGTGCTCACTGCACGCGGCCTGCGCGTGTCGGTGATCAAGCACGCCCACCACGGCTTCGATCTCGACAAGCCGGGCAAGGATTCCTGGCGCCACCGCGAGGCCGGCGCCACCCAGGTGCTGATGCTGTCCAACGACCGCTGGGTGCTGATGCATGAACTGCGCGGCGCCCCCGAGCCGACGCTGGAAGAACAGCTCCGCCTGCTCGAACCCTGCGACCTGGTGCTGATCGAAGGCTACAAGGCGGCCGCCGTACCCAAGATCGAGATCCACCGCCCGTCGCACGGCAAGCCGCCGCTGTGGCCCGAGAACACCCACGTGGTCGCGGTCGCCACCGACGCCGAGATCGATTGCCCGCTGCCTTGCCTGCCGCTCAACGAGCCCGCCGCGGTCGCCGATTTCATGCAGGAGTACCTGAACAGCCGATGAACGCCAACATGCTTTCCTTCGACCAAGCCTACGACAAGCTGCTCGCCTTCGTCCGCCCGGTGCGCGAGATCGAGCAAGCGGACACCCTGTTCGCGGCCGGTCGCGTGCTCGCCGTGGCGCAGCACTCCACGATCGACCAGCCACCGATGGACAACTCCGGCATGGACGGCTTCGCGCTGCGCGCGGCCGACGTCCCCGTCGCCGGCACCCGCCTGCCGGTGAGCCAGCGCATTCCGGCCGGCAGCGTCGGCCACGAGCTCGCGCCGGGCACTGCGGCACGCATCTTCACCGGCGCACCGCTGCCCCCCGGGGCCGACACGGTGGTGATGCAGGAACTGTGCGAGCACGATGGCGAGCATGTCGTCGTCAACACCGTTCCGCGCCTCGGCGAGGCGGTGCGCAGGATGGGCGAGGACATCGCGGTCGGCGAGCTCGTGCTGCCCGCGGGCGTGCGTCTGAGCCCGCAGGCGGTAGCGCTCGCGGCCTCCGTCGGACTGGCGCAATTGCCCGTCCTGCGCCGGGTGAAGGTGGCGATGTTCTCCACCGGCTCCGAACTCGTGATGCCGGGCGAGCCACTGCCGCCGGGCGGCATCTACAACTCCAACCGCTTCATGTTGCGCAGCCTGCTCACCAGCCTGGGCTGCGAGGTCGAGGATTTCGGCATCGTGCCCGACCGCCTCGACGCCACCCGCGAGGTACTGCGCCGCGCCGCGCAGGGTCACGACCTGATCCTCACCAGCGGCGGGGTGTCGGTCGGCGAGGAAGATCACGTCAAGCCGGCGGTCGAGGCCGAAGGCAGCCTCGACCTGTGGCGGATCGCGATGAAGCCGGGCAAGCCGCTCGCCTACGGCCACGTCCATGGTGCGGCCTTCATCGGCCTGCCGGGCAACCCGGTGTCGAGCTTCGTGACCTTCGTGATGATGGTGCGCCCCTTCCTGCTGGCGACGCAGGGCGTGCGCGACGTGGCGCCAGTGTCGATCAGCTTGCGTGCCGACTTCGACTGGCCGCGGCCCGACCGCCGGCGCGAGTTCCTGCGTGCACGCATGAATGCGCAGGGCGGCGTGGAACTGTTCGCCAACCAGGGCTCCGCGGCCCTCAACTCCACGGTGTGGGCGAACGGCCTGGCCGACATTCCGGCCGACACCGCAATCGCGCGCGGCGAACCGGTACGCTTCCTGCCCTACGGTGATCTGCTCAATTGACCCGGTTTCGGATGAATACGGACATGACGATGAAGGTGAAGATCCTTTACTTCGCGGGCCTGCGCGAAGCGGTGGGCCAGGCGGCCGAAGAGCTCGAGTTGCCCGCCGGCGTAGCCACGGTCGGCGCCCTGCGCGCGCATCTCGCCGCGCGCGGCGAGGCTTGGCAGGCGCTCGCGGTCGGACGCAACGTGCGCGCCGCACTCAACCAGAAGATGGCCGCGGCCGACGCCGCGCTCGCGGCGGCCGACGAGGTCGCCTTCTTCCCGCCGGTGACCGGAGGCTGAGCGATGGATGCGAAGCCCGAGGTGAGCGTGCAGGAGGCCGACTTCGATGTCGGCGCAGAGATCGCCGCGCTGAGTGCCGGGCGGCGCGACGTGGGCGCAGTGGCGAGCTTCGTCGGCCTGGTGCGCGACGCCAACGACGGCAGCGGGGTGTCGGCGATGACCCTGGAACACTATCCCGGCATGACCGAGCGTGCGCTCGAGGACATCGTCGAAGAGGCCAGGACACGCTGGTCCTTGCTCGGGGTGCGGGTGATCCATCGCCATGGCCGGCTCGAGCCGGCCGATCGCATCGTCTTCGTCGGCGTTGCCGGTGCGCACCGTGGCGAGAGCTTCGCCGCGTGCGAGTTCATCATGGACTACCTGAAGACGCGCGCACCGTTCTGGAAGCGCGAGGAAACGCCCGCCGGCGGACGTTGGGTCGATGCGCGCGAGACCGACGATTCGGCTGCGGCACGCTGGGCCGCGGACGAGGGCGAGGGCGCCGACTGGGACGACATCCAGCAGCGACGCTGAGCGCTCGTCCGGCGCATCGCGCGACGCCGCCGGGCGTGCACGGCAAAACGGCGCCTGACGGCGCCGTTCTTCATATTCCGGGTGGCGTCACCGCCGCCCCGGCACGCTCAGCGACGGCCCTTGCCGCCCTGCTGCGTGAAGGCCTGGAAGGCCTCGGTCGAAGCGCGCGTCATCTGCTCGAAGGCAGCACGCGTGGTGTCCATGGCCGTTTGCATCGCACCGACCGCGTTCTGGTCGGAGATCGGCATGCCCTTGAACATCTTCTGCATGGCTTCGAACATGTCGGTGCTGCCCGAGCTCAGCTGCTCACCCACCAGACGACCGAACTCGGCCTGCGTTGACGCCGTGATCTCGGCGATCTGGCGCGCGCATGCGAGCATCTGCTCGGTCGTCGCCTGGGCGTAACCCGCGCGCAGTTCCATTACGCCTTTCGGGTCCTTCGCGGCAGACAGCGCCTTGGCATTCTCGACACCTTCCTCGAACAGACGCTTCGCAGTGCTCACCTGGATTTCCATGATCCGCTGCGAATTCTCGATCGACATCTGCGCCAAGCGCATCGCGGCCTCGAGATTCTTCTTCTGAAGTTCGTTCAACTGTTCTTGTTTGCTGGCCATAGGCTACTCTCCACTCGCAGGTATCGGTCGGTTGAATCTTGATCGGCAATCTGTCGCCGGGATGGTGCGTCTCGTTCGTGCCGAGCCAGCGCATGGGCGCTGATCACCATTCCACTTGCACAATAGCACAGCTCCCCGCAGGCTCACTTGACCCGCACGGGGTCCATTGATCTACGTCAGCCACCGCCTTCAACGCACGACCGGACGGTCAGGCAGGCCGGTGTCGCCAAGGCTTCCGCCAGTCTCCTCGTCGCGGGGAAAATGTGCGCGCAGCAACTGATCGAGCTGCGCGACGGCGTGGGCGAGCGCATCCTCCAGGCGCCCTTGGCGGCAGTCGGCGCACAGCTGTTCCACCATCGCCTGCCAGCCGGATGGCGCCAGTGTGCGCGCGAGCGCACGATCGGCGACGATCTCGATGCGGTGCTCGGCGAGCAGCAGGTAGACCAGCACGCCATCATTGGCTTCGGTGTCCCACACCCGTTGCTTGCCGAAGAGCGTGATCGCACGGTCGCGGATCACCTCGGCGAGCGCCTCGCCGCGGGCGAGATGGCGCCACAGGTAGCTCGGTGGCAGGCTGGCCTCGACGCACAGGCAGATCTGCCCGCTGTGGCCGGCTTCGCTCGCACGGACGCGCGCCTCGAGTCGATCGAGCGCGCCTTCGCCCAGCGCGCGGCGGGCGTCATCGGCGTCCAGCCACAGGTGGCGCAGCAATCGGCGCAGGGTTTCCATCACCAGCCTCCCGAGGCACCGCCGCCCCCGAAGCTGCCGCCACCCCCCGAGCCGAACCCGCCGCCGCCACCGCGGCCGAAGCTGCCGCCACCGAACCCGCCGCCCAGCGTTCCGCCCAATCCCCCGCCGCGGATGATGGGGCCGCTGCCACGATGCGGCGGACCGCCGCGACCGCCTCCGCCAATGCCAAGCACGAGCACGAAGATCACCGCCAGCACGGCGCCGACAAGCGCGAGCAGCAGGCTCGCGGTAAGCAGATGGACGATCACGCCGGTCACGCCGCCGGTGATGAGCGCGCCCGGCTTGCGCCCGAGCATGCCGACCAGCACCGCTCCCATCATCGGCACGGCAACGAAGAGCAGGGCGCCGAGATCCTCCAAACCGGCACCGGCCTCGCCCGCACGCTCGGCTTCGGGCAGCGCCAGCTGCTCGCCGCGGATCAGGGCGAACAAAGCCTCGACACCCGCATCGAGTCCGCCGGCGAAATCGCCATTGCGGAACGCGGGCGTGATCGCGCCGTCGATGATCCGCCATGCGGCAAGGTCGGGAATCGCGCCTTCAAGCGCACGCGCCACCTCGATGCGCACCTTGCGATCGTCCTTCGCCACCACCACGAGCACGCCGTCGCCCACCTCGCGGCGCCCGATCTTCCACGCGTCGGCGACGCGAAAGGCGTAGGCAGCGATGTCCTCGGGCCCGGTGGTGCGCACCGCCAGCACGACGACCTGGCTACCCTGTGCAGACTCGAAGGCGGCGAGCCTGGCTTCGAGCGCGCCCTTTTGCTGCGCCGACAGCAGGCCGGCCAGATCGTTGACGCGCGCACCGAGCGCCGGCACCGGCTGCAGCGACTGTGCGCGCGCAGGGCCCGGCGGCGCGAAAGCGAGCAGCGCGAGAAGGACAGGCCACCACCAGCGCATCACGACTCAGCGCCCACCCTGGCCGCCGAAGTCCACCTTGGGCGGGCTCGAGATCGCGGCCTCATCGACGACCGTGAAGCCGGGCTTGGGCTTGTAGCCGAAGACCATCCCGGTCAGGTTGCTCGGAAAGCTGCGGGCGAGCACGTTGTATTGCTGCACGGTCTCGATGTAGCGGTTGCGCGCGACGGTGACGCGGTTCTCGGTGCCTTCGAGCTGGACGCGCAAGTCCTGGAAGCCTTGGTTGGCCCTCAGCGCGGGGTAGTTCTCGGCCACCACCAGCAAGCGCGACAAGGCACTGCCGAGCTGGCCCTGGGCCTGCTGGAAACGCGCCATCGCCTGCGGGTCGTCGAGCATCTCGGGCGTCACCTGCACCGAGGTGGCGCGCGCGCGCGCCTCGATCACACGGGTCAAGGTGTCCTGCTCAAACGCGGCCTCGCCCTTGACCGTCTCGACCAGGTTGGGGATCAGGTCGGCACGACGCTGGTACTGGTTGAGCACCTCGGACCACGCCGAGCGGGTCTGCTCGTCGAGGCGCTGGAAGTCGTTGTAGCCACAGCCCGACAGGGTGAGCGTGGCGGCGAACAGCAGCGCCAGGGTCAGGCGGCGGCTGAGGCGGTGGGTAGCGTGAGCGCTCATGAGCCTTCTCCGATGATCTCTGGATGACGCGGCCACTCTAGCAGCCGATGATGCGTTTTTGTCCTTGCTCAAGTTTTTTCGGCAGGGCTGGATCTAGGATTCGCGAGCTGCGATTCCGGCCGCAGGTTCGAGACCGGACCCCTCCGATGGAAGACAAAACGATGTTCGAGACCGCTGTTCACCCCTTCGATGCGCGCGGCGTTGCCAAGCGCTTCCGCCATGCTGCCATCTTCGGCGCGCTCGAGTCTCTCGAGGACGGCGAAGTCATGCGCTTCGTCAACGACCATGACCCGCTGCCGCTGATCAACCAGATCCAGCAGCGCTACGGCAACCAGGTCGGCGTCAACTACGTTGCGCGCGAGCCGGGCAACATCGTCATCGATTTCAGCATCCAGCTCGGCGTGCCGGCTGAAGCCGGCGCACCGGCTGCGGCTGCCGCGGGCGCCGCCACCGGCAGCTGCGGCGGTGGCAGCGGCCACGGCTGCGGCTGCTCGGGAAGCTAAGCCTTCCGGTACTTGCGGAAAACCGCGCGGGCGTCCGCCTGCGCGCGCTCCGGCGTGCAGATCGACGGATCGTCGTCGTGCCCGCTGAAAAAATCATCCGCCTGGGCGGCCATCACCAGCTTGATGGCCGCCTCTTCGTCTTGGTCGTAGCGCTCGTAGAGCAGGGTGGCAACCTCGTCGAGGTGCTGTTCGTAGGTCATCGACATCTCGTGCTTCCTTAACGCAGGGTGACGAATTCTTCTGCACTGGTCGGGTGGATCGCGACCGTGTCGTCGAAGTCCGCCTTGCGTGCGCCCATTTTCACCGCCACCGCAAAGCCCTGCAGCATCTCGTCGGCGCCGTCGCCGATGACGTGGGCGCCGACGATACGCTCGTCGGCTCCGGCGCACACCAGCTTCATCGACGTCTTCGGGCGATGTTCGGTGAGCGCGTGGTACATCGCAGTGAAGCGGGTGGTGTAGACCTTGACGTCGGCGAAGCGCTTGCGCGCCGCTTCCTCGCTGAGGCCGACGGTACCGATCGCGGGGTGGCTGAAGATCACCGTGGGAATGTTTTCGTAATCGAGCTTGCTGTCGGCCTCGCCGCGGAACAGGCGCATGGCCAGCCGACGACCGGCGGCGATCGCCACCGGGGTCAGCTCGGCACGGCCGGTGATGTCGCCGATCGCGTAGATCCCCGGCACATTGGTGTTCTGCCAGGCATCGGTGGGGAGCACGCCCTTCGCGTCTGCCTCGATGCCGGCGGCAGCGAGGTCGAGGCGGTCGGTGTTGGCCCGGCGCCCGGTTGCCCACACCAGGGCGTCGACCTCCAGCGTGCGCCCGTCCTCACAGTCGACCGCGATGCTGCCATCGGCCTGCCGCCGCAAGGCGCGCGCCTGCGTGCCGAAATGCAGCGCGATGCCGTCCTCCTGCATCTGCGCGCTGAGTTCGTCGCGCAGCATGGCGTCGAAGGGGCGCAGCAGTCGGTCGCCACGCATCAGCATCGCCACTTCGCTGCCAAGGCCGTTGAACACGCCGGCGAGCTCGACCGCGATGTAGCCGGCACCGACGATCGCCACCCGGCGCGGCTGCGCCTCGAGGGCAAAGAAGCCGTCGGAGTCGATCCCGAGCCCGGCGCCCGGAATGTCGGGCAGCAGCGGATGGCCGCCGGTGGCGATGACGATGTGCGGGGCGGTGAAGCGCGCGCCGCCGACCTCGACCGTGCGCGGCCCGACGAAGCGCGCGAAACCGCGCACCAGCTCCACGCCCGCCTTCTCCAGCATGCCGGCGTAGAGGCCGTTCAGGCGGGCGATGTAGGCGTCGCGGCGGCCCTTGAGGGTGGCCCAGTCGAAGCGGACGGCAACCTCGGCAAAGCCGTAACCGGGGGCATCGCGCAGGGCCTGGGCAATGCCCGACGCGTACCACATGACCTTCTTCGGCACGCAGCCGACGTTAACGCAGGTGCCGCCGAGGCGGCCGGCCTCGATCAGCAACACGCGCGCGCCGTACTCCGCGGCACGCCGTGCCGTGGCCACGCCGCCGCTACCGCCGCCGATGGTGATCAGGTCGTATTCCTTCATGGATGCTCCTTGATGATGGCCGGCATGCTTGTCCGCAGCCGGAAGTGGCATCGCCGGCGCGCGCCGCGCGCCAGGTTCCGACCGATTATCCCGCGTTCGAGGCCGCCGCGGCTTACAGCGCCTTCTCGATCGCGGCAATCACCTCCGGGGCGTCCGGCTTGGTGCGGCTGCCGAAGCGGGCAATCACACGGCCGTTGCGATCGATCACGTATTTGTGGAAGTTCCAGTCCGGCGCCGCAGACTGGCGGGCAATCTCGCGGAACAAGGGATGGGCCTCGGTGCCGGTCACGTGGATCGGCGCGAACATGTCGAAGGTGACACCGAAGTTCTTGAAGCAGACCTCGGCGGTCTCGGCCTCGTCGCCCGCCTCCTGGCGGAAGTCGTCGGACGGAAAACCCGCGACTTTCAGGCCGCGGTCCTTGAAGCGCTGGTGCACCGCCTCGAGTTCGCGAAACTGACGGGTGAAACCGCAATGGCTGGCGGTGTTCACCACCAACACCGGCTGGCCGGCAAAGCGTTCCGCGAGCCGGACCATGTCGTCCGAGTGCAGGCGACGCAGGTCGTGGTCGTAGAGGCGGGCAGGCGCATCGTCGGCGGCGCCGGCCGCGCTCGCGGTGAGGGTGGCGGCGGCAAACATCAGCGCCGGCAGGATGCTGCAGGCGAAGCGGGACAGGGACATGGTCGGTCTCCAGGAGGGTTGGCCGACGGTGGACCCGCCGCCCTGCGATCGGTTCGCCCGGGCCGCGTCGCGCACGCCCCGGCGCGGCGGCTCAGAGGCGGTTCAGATCCTCGATCGCATCGATCACCAGGCCGGTGCCGACCGCGATGAGCAGGATGTCCGCCGCGACGCGCACGTAGCGATGGCCTTCGGGCGGCATGCCGAGGCGCAGCACGATGTCGCCGGGTGCGTCGTACCACACCACATCGCGCGGCAAGGTCTGGCCGATGCGCCACTTCTTCGCCTGTCCGGGCGGCATGCAGCCGTTGCGCTTCTTGGCCAGGCCGGGCGGGCAGTCGCCGACGCGGAAACGCTCACCATAGTACGCATGCACGATTTCGCGGTGGCGTTCGGTGAAATGCGCGGAGACGCGTGGCGAGTTCGTGGATCGCTCGGCGCGATGTTCGCGATCGCGCTCCCGGGCCTGGTCGCGATCGCCCTCACGCCCGCGCCCGTCGTCGTCGCGCTGCTCGCGCCCGCCCGCGCCATCGCGCTTGTCCACCCGTTTGTCCTCCTTATCCTGCGGACCACCGCGCTCGGCCTTGCCGCCCTGGGCCCGCTCGGGCTTGCCACCGCCCGCCCACTCGGGTTTCTCGGCGAAGACGGGGCCGGCCATGAGGGCGGCGAGGATCAGGCCTGTGGCAGCTCTGGCGCGGATGTCGGTCAGCTTCATTTGAGTTCTCCCTGAATTTGCATGCCGGCCCCGGCTCGGGCCGGACTCGTGAGCCCGCAGGCGGGCGCACAGAGCTTAGAGCGACGCTCGCAACAAATCCCGCCAGGCTTACGTCTTGTCACCGTGCGGCGAGAATGGATGCAAATAAACCGGACCCGCGGCGGCGCAAGAGCGCGGCGGCGACTGCAGGCGGGGGATTCGGCCGGATCGCCGCCCCCGGGAAGACGCACGCAAGCCGGCGGATTGCGGGGCGTCCACCGCCACCGGAGTCATCACAACAGCGGCACGTCGTCCTTTTCGCCGCGCTCGTAGACCACGTTGGCGCGGCCGACCAGCAAGGGGTCGAGCGCGCCGATCTGCGCGGCGTCCTTGTTGGTGTAAGACGTACGGTGCAGGACATAGCGCAGCGCATTCAGGCGCGCGCGCTTCTTGCAATCGGACTTGACCACGGTCCATGGCGCGTCGGCAGTGTCGGTGTAGAAGAACATCGCCTCCTTGGCCTTGGTGTAGTCGTCCCACTTGTCGAGCGAGGCGAGGTCGATCGGTGACAGCTTCCACTGCTTGAGCGGGTGCGACTCGCGCTCCTTGAAGCGGCGGCGCTGCTCGTCGCGACTCACCGAAAACCAGAACTTGATCAGGTGGATGCCGCTGCGCACCAGGTTGCGCTCGAACTCCGGCACCTGGCGCATGAACTCGTTGTATTCGTCGTTGCGGCAAAAGCCCATGACACGCTCGACACCGGCGCGGTTGTACCACGAGCGGTCGAACAGCACGATCTCGCCGGCAGTCGGCAGGTGCTGGATGTAGCGCTGGAAGTACCACTGACCGAGCTCGAGCTCGGACGGCTTCTCGAGCGCCACCACGCGCGCACCACGCGGGTTCAGGTGTTCCATGAAGCGCTTGATGGTGCCGCCCTTGCCGGCGGCGTCGCGACCCTCGAACAGGATCACCAGGCGCTGGCCGGTCTCCTTGACCCAGGCCTGCAGCTTGAGCAACTCGACCTGCAGGCGGTACTTCTGCTTCTCGTAGGCCTTGCGCGACATCAGGTTGCGGTAGGGGTAGCCACCGCCGCGCCAGTCGGGCGCGAGTTCGTCGTCGGGATGCGCGTTGGCCGGCTGCGGAAGGTCGGCGCGCAGCAGGGTCTGGCGCAAGATGTGGAGGTCGTCCGGCGAGGCTCCGGCGAGGATGGCCTGCAACGCGTCCGGCAGGCCGTCGCCATCCTCGGCAGCGTGCGCCAAGATGTCCTTGATCGCCACCAGCTTGGAATCGCGCGCGGCATCGATCGCCTCCCCGACCTCGAAGCGTTCGATACCGGCGCTACTGAAATCGGGCGCGGTGTCGCCGGCGGCACTCCGCCGCGCAGCGGGCTTGCGGGCGGTGCCACGGCTGCTGCGGACGGCTGCCGTGTCCTCGGTCTTGCTCATGCCTGCTCTCCTTGTGTCGCTCGTATTCTAAGCCCCTGGCATTGACCGGGGCCGCCTTGCGCACGCTTTCGCAGACGGGACGCTGTACGTGGGCGTACGGCCGGAAGCAGGCATGGGTAGAATCACGCCCTCCATCCCCCGATGCCCCCAACCGGGCGCACCATTGCGTTGATACGACCATGCCGCTGAGCCCAGAAACCGTCTCCCTGCTCGACATGGCCTATCGTGTCGGCGCACCGAAGTTCCACGAACTGTCGCCGGCCCAGGCCCGCCATTCCTTCCACAAGCTGCAGTTCGCCTTCCGGCCCGATGCGCCCGCGGTGGCGTCCACCGCCGAGGTGCCGATCGCACGCGCCGACGGCTCCGCGCTGCTTGCCCGTCTGTACCGGCCGCTCGCCAGCCATGCCGGCGATCAGCTGCCGCTGTTGATCTTCCTGCATGGCGGAGGCTGGTGCATCGGTGACGTACCGAGCTACGACGTGCTGTGCCGCGAGCTGGCCAACGGCTCGGGCTGCGCGGTGTTGTCGGTGGAGTACCGGCTTGCGCCCGAGCACCCGTTTCCGGCAGCGCCCGACGATGTGCGGCGCGCCTTCCACTGGGCGGTCGACAATGCCGATTTGCTCGGCGTCGACCCGGCACGGATCGCGCTTGGCGGCGACAGTGCCGGCGGCAACCTGGCAATCGTCACGGCGCTCGCACTGCGCGATACGGACAATCCGCCCACCTTCCTGTTGCTGGTTTATCCGAGCACCGAAATTCGCAGCACACGACCGTCTCGCGACAAGTACGCAGAGGGCTTCTTTCTCGATCGGAGCACCCTGCAGTGGTTTTTCGAGCGCTATCTGCCCGGGGTCGATACCGAGGACTGGCGGGTGTCGCCGATGCGCGCGGCGTCGCTCGCGGGCCTGCCGCCGATGCTGGTGATCGGGGCCGAGTTCGACCCCCTGGTGGATGATTGTGCCGCCTTCGCCGCGCGCGTGCGCGAGGAGGGCGGCGTGGTGCAGTACCGCATGTTCGAAGGCGTCGTGCATGGCTTTTACACGCTCGGCAAGCTCTTCCCCGAGGCGCGCGAGGCAGTGGCCCTGTCGGCGCACGCGCTGCGCCAACATCTGGCGAGCGGCGAAGGCGGGCGCTGAGGCGCGCGCGCTCAGCCGCAGGCCGCGGCGATCAGCTCCTGGCGCGTTCCCCGCGCTTCGGCAACGAGGGCCGCGAAGGCTTCGCGATCGACGCCGCCCGCCATGCTCGCCTCGAGCAGCTCGGGGCGGCGGCGCATGCCGAGCAGGCTCTCGAACGGATTGGGTGTCTCCGCCGCCAGGGTAGCGAGAAAGATGACATCGCCAAGTGCGACCGGCGGCCATTCGCTGCGTGCGGTCGGATCGGCCGCGCAGGCTTCGGCGATCGTCTGCGGCATGTCGAAAGCTTCGAGCACCGCGGCGCGCACCGCCTCGTCCCAGGTCGTGACCACCTCGGCGAAGCGGTTCATGTCGCCTTCGAGCTCCGGATAACGAGCTGCACGTGCGAGCAGATAGAACTGACCGATGTCGATCATGAGGCCGGCGAGCATCGCGCTGTCGGGATCGGGCCGCTTCAGGTGGTGCGCGAAGGCGTAGGCCCAGGCGGCGACGTCGATCGAGTGCATCCACAGGCCGCTCGCCACCAGGCGCATCTGGCGCGAGCGGTGATCGCGCGCGAGTTGCTCGGCCGCGACCGCGAAGGCCAGGCAGCGCAGCGTCGACAGGCCGAGGCGCCCGACCGCATCCTTCACGCTGCTGATGTCACCGCGGTAGGGATTGAGCGCCAGCGTGTTGGCCATGCGGATCACCTTGGCGGAGAGCAGCGGCTCGGCCTGCACCGCACTCGCGATGCGGGCGAGTGACACCTCGGGATCGTCGGCGAGCTGCTTGATGCGCAGCGACAGGTCGAAGACGGTGGGAAAGCTCACCACGCCGTCGTGCAGCTCTTCCTCGATCTGCTGGGCAAAGGCGTCGGTCTGCGAATCGAATGTTTCCATGAGCCAGCTCCGTGCGGGGCAATTTCCGGCAAGTCTAGGCGCACGCCAGCACCGGCGCGCGTGCATATCCCACGCTCGCGCGCAGGATCAAGGCTGGGTGAGGCGGGCGTGCCCGTTCTCGAGCGCTTCCACCTGGGCGAGCGTACACACCGGCACGCCGAGCGCCTCGATCACCGCGTGGCCACGCTTGAAACGCTTTTCAACGATGAAGCTTGCGCACAGCACCTCGGCACCGGCTTCGCGGGCCATCTCGATCAGGGCCACCGCGGTGCGGCCATTGGACAGGAAGTCGTCCACGATCACCACGCGATCGGTGGGCACGATATAGCGCTGCGACAGCACGAGCTTGGTCTCGCCCCCCTTGGTGGGCGAAGGGATCACGCGCGCAATCGCCGGCGACTCGACCTGCGGCGCGTATTTTTTTGCGTACACCAGCGCCACGTCGAGCGCCTGGGCGACCACCA
>JAKLLJ010000026.1:18674-18951 GCA_023150215.1 Thauera sp.
TCGGTGATGAAGCTGGGCTCGATGCGATGGTTCAGGAAGTGGTCGATCTTGAGGATCTGCTCGCCGATGACGGTGGCCTCGGCTTCGATGCGGCGCACCAGCGGCGCATGGGGACGGATGAGTTCGGGGTCGGGAGTCATGCACGAGTCCGGAGACGGAAACGCCCCCATGGCCGGGGGCAGGTGGCGCGAATTCTAGCCCAAGCCCGCTTGCTGCGGGCAGCGCCCGGGGGACGGGTCACGGCGCGCTCGAACGCGGTGCCCGATGCCCGGCGGGG
>JAKLLJ010000270.1 GCA_023150215.1 Thauera sp.
GTACGCGCCAGACCCTGCGCAGGCCCGGGGCGCACACCCGGCCCGCCGAGCGCGGCCGGGTGCTCGGGCCGGAAGGCATGCAGGCGGAGCAGCGTCATGGTGAAGCCGGTGTAGTCATCCGGGGCGAGCGGCAGCTCGTCGCGACCGTGGATCGCGATCTGGTACGCGAGTTGCAGGAACTCCGCATCGAAGTGCCCGACATAGCCCAGGATGCGCGCCCGCTCCACCTCGTCGCCGATTGCCCCCGGCGCGTACTGCGCGAGCGCGATCCGGTGCACCAGCGTGGCCAGCGACTGCAGCGCTGCATCGAAGGACAGGCTCCTCGCCTCCATGCCGTCGGCCACCGCGAGCAGCCCCGGCACGTCGCCCGCCACCAGTGCGTCGAGCACCGCATACAGGTGATCGTCCCCCACCGTGCCGAGCATGTGGGTGACCGGCTCCTCATCGACCTTGCCCGCACCGTGCGCGATTGCCTGGTCGAGCAGCGATAAGGCATCGCGCATCGAGCCCGCCGCCGCCTTGGCCAGATGGCGCAGCGCGCCCGCCTCGAAGCTCACGCCTTCAGCCTGCAGGATGCGCGACAGGTGGTCGACGATGTGCCCCTGCGGCATCTGCTTGAGGTTGAACTGCAGGCAGCGCGACAGCACCGTGACCGGAATCTTCTGCGGGTCGGTGGTGGCGAGGATGAACTTGACGTGCTCGGGCGGTTCCTCGAGCGTCTTCAGCATCGCGTTGAAGGCATGCCCGGTGAGCATGTGCACTTCGTCGATCATGAAGACCTTGAAGCGTCCCTGCACCGGCGCGTAGGCGGCCTTGTCGAGCAGCGCCGCCATGTCTTCGACACCGCGGTTGGAGGCCGCGTCCATCTCGACATAGTCGGGAAAGCGGTCGGCGTCGATCGCACGGCAGGCGTCGCACTCGCCACAGGGCTCGGGGGTGATGCCCGACTCGCAGTTGAGCGCCTTGGCGAGGATGCGGCTGATCGTAGTCTTGCCCACGCCACGGGTGCCGGTAAACAGCCAAGCGTGATGCAGCCGCCCGGTGGCGAGCGCGTGCGACAGCGCACGCACGACGTGCTCCTGACCGACCAGCGTACCGAAAGACTTCGGCCGCCACTTGCGTGCGAGGACCTGATAGCTCATGGCGGGCGATTCTAGCAGAGCGGATTGAACACGCCCCCGGCCTCGCTCACAATGCGGTTCTCACCGCAGCGTCGACGTGCGCCCTCCCCGGGGCGACCGGCGTCCGCGAACACCAGCCGAGCCCGGCGTCGCAACCACAACGAGCCCCGACCATGAGCACACCGCCCACCCCGGATCCCGACGCGATCCGCCATGCCCTGCGCCAGGTGATGGACCCCGAAGTCGGCATGAACATCGTCGACCTGGGGCTGATCTACCGTATCGACTGCGAGCCCGGCAAGCTTTACATCGAGATGACGATGACTTCGCCAGCCTGTCCGCTCGCCGACCTCATCCTCGACAACATCGACGCCGCACTCGACCCGCTACTGCCGCCCGAGGTGGACATCCGCGTCGAGCTCGTGTGGGATCCCCCGTGGACGCCGGCAATGATGGCCGGCGAAGCGCGCGACCACTTCGGCTGGAAGCGGTGAACACGCTACCGCCGCTGGCACGCGTCCCCCTGCTGGTGCTCGGCCTGGTCTCGCTGGTGACCGGGGTGTTCGCCGGCCTCGCCCGCCTCGGCGTGGACGCCCCCGCCTTCGCCGCGGCGCACGCAGGCAGTCACGCCGCCCTGATGATCGGCGCCTTCTTCGGCACCGTCATCTGCCTCGAGCGCGCGGTGGCACTCGGCGGCGTGTGGCCCTTCCTCGGCCCCGCTGCCGCCGGCGCCGGCGGCGTGCTGATGCTGGCCGGCGCGCCGCTCGCCGGCAGCCAGGCGCTGCTGGCGCTCGCCGCCGCAGTGCTGCTCGCCGGCGGCGTGGTCGTGGTGCGGCGGCAGGTGGCGCTGTTCACCGTCATGCTGGCGGTGGGCGCAGCGTGCTGGCTGCTCGGCAATCTGGCGTGGATCGCCACCGGCACGGTGCATGCCGCGGTGCCGCTGTGGCTCGCCTTTCTGGTGCTGACGATCGCCGGCGAGCGCCTCGAGCTCACCCGCTTCCTACCCACGCGGCCGTCTGCAGCGCCGAGCTTCGTCGCGGTCAGCGCGCTGATCCTCGCCGGCGCCGCGCTCGCACCGTTGCGCGCGGACCTCGGCCACGGCCTCTTCGCCCTCGGCCTGCTCGCGATGGCGGTCTGGCTGCTCGTCTTCGACATCGCCCGCCACAACGCCCGTCAGCACGGGCTGACCCGCTTCATCGCGATCTGCCTGCTGTCGGGCTACCTGTGGCTGGCGGTCGGCGCGCTCGCCGGACTGGGCGGCGGACTCGCCCCCGGCCACGCCCTGCACGACATGGCGATGCATGCGGTGACGCTCGGCTTCGTGTTCGCGATGGTGTTCGGCCATGCCGCGATCATCTTCCCCGCGGTGCTGAAGGTGAAGATCCCGTACCACCCGGCGTTCTATTTTCCGCTCGCACTGCTGCACGCCTCGCTCGCGCTGCGCGTGGCGGGCGGGCTCGCCGAGCTGCCGGCACTGCGCGCCTGGGGTGGCGTCGCCAATGCGCTGACGCTGGCGGTCTTCATCGCCACCATGATCGTCAGCGTGATCCGCGGCGGACGGCCGCAGGCGCGGCGGCGGCGCATGGGCTGAGCGCGACGGGCGACGGAGGTGGCCGGTTACATTTCTGTAAGCATGATCCAGCCATCGCCCAAGGCGGCAAAATCACACACTGGAAATCCGATCGAAGGCCGCAGCGCGCACGCACCGCACGCTGAAGGCGGACGGGGGCGAGGGAACCGGCGGTTTCGTCCGCCCCTGCGATCGCTCATCAATGCACTTGGAAAGTCCGCGCCATGAACCGAATGCGCCTCCCCCTGCTCGCCCGCGGTCTCGCTGCGATCGCCGTGACCGTCACCATCGGGCTGTCGCCCCCGGTCCTCGCCGGCGCCGACGAGGTCGTCATGTACAAGGACCCCAACTGCGGCTGCTGCGGCAAATGGGCCGAACACATGCGTGTGGCCGGCTTCACTGTCAAGGAAGTCGCCACCGAGCGCATGGACCTCGTCAAGGAAGACGCCGGCGTGCCGCAGGCACTTGGCTCCTGCCACACCGCGAAGGTCGGCGGCTATGTGGTCGAGGGCCACGTCCCCGCCACCGACGTCCGCCGTATGCTGACCGAAAAGCCGGCGATCCGCGGCCTGTCTGCACCCGGCATGCCGCTCGGCTCGCCCGGCATGGAAGGCCCCTACGCCACCGAACGCTACGACGTGGTGAGCTTTGACGACGCGGGCGGTAGCGCCGTGTTCGCCCGGCACTGATCCGGCGCAGCCCCGCGCTCAATCCTGCGGCGAGCGCAGCGCGCGTTTTTCCTCCCGCCGCACGAACGCGACGCGCGCCTCACGCGCGCGCAGCTGGCCGCAGCCGGCGTCGACGTCCTGCCCGGCAGACTGGCGCAGCTTGGTGAGGATCCCGGCGCGATGCAGCCGGCGCGCGATCTCCGCCGCCCGCTCCGCGGCCGGACGGCGGTAAGCCAGGCCATCGACGCGATTGAACGGGATCATGTTCATCACTGCATGCTTGCCGGCAAGCAGGCGGACGATGCCCTCGAGCTCGTCATCGCCGTCGTTCACCCCCTCGATCAGCGTCCACTGGTACTGGATCGGGTAGCCACTGGATCGTGCCCACGCCTCGCCAAGTTCGACCAGCTCGGCTGGATCGAGGCGCGGCGCGCGCGGCAGCAACTGCGCGCGCAACTCGGCACGGGTGGTGTGCAGCGACAGGGCGAGCGCGGGCTTGACGCGCATCTGCGGCAGGCGCTCAAACACACGGCGATCCCCCACGGTCGAGAACACCAGGTTCTTGTGGGGAATGGCGCCCTCGGTGCCGAGCAGTTCGATCGCTGCGACCACCGCGTCGAGGTTGTGCGCCGGCTCACCCATGCCCATGAACACCACCTTGTGCACGCGCTGCCGGCGCCGTGCGAGCGACACCTGCGCGACGATCTCGCCGCTGTCGAGCTGGCGCAGCAGGCCGTCGCGACCGGTCATGCAGAACACGCAGCCCACCGCGCAGCCGACCTGGGTGGACACGCACAGGCCATCGCGCGGCAGCAGCACGCTCTCCACCGCCTGGCCGTCGGCGAGCTCGACCAGCATCCGGGTGCCGTCCTCGCCCGGATGCGCCGAGCGCACGCGCGCAAGCGTGGCGAGCTCGGCCTCAAGCACGGGCAGCGCAACCTGCACGACCTTGGGCAAGCGGTTCGACTCGGTGCGCGGACCGTCGTCGAGCGCCCGGCCCTGCAGCCAGGCGCGCAACAGCCTCGCCTCGTGGCTGGGACGGGCGCCCAGATCGCGCAGGCGCGCGCGGATGCGTTCAATTTCCATGGCGCGCGATGCTAGCACCCGGCCGCGGTGGCGGCGTGCACTTCGTATCGACGATCGGCGGCTTGGCGGCGCGCACCCGCCCTATAATCACGGGCGATCGACATGAGGAAAGCCGCATGACCGCCCCACGCTTCGAAGGCACGCAGGACTACGTTGCCACCCCCGACCTGATGCTCGCGGTCAATGCCGCGATCCGCCTGCAGCGCCCGTTGCTGATCAAGGGCGAACCCGGCACCG
>JAKLLJ010000271.1 GCA_023150215.1 Thauera sp.
CACCCCGGCCCCGCGGCCTTGCGTGGGGAAGGGCCGGAAGGCTGGACTGTTTGTTCTAGGCGCCCTGCGCGTCGTTCTTCACCACCCCGAAGCGTTGCAGGGTGCGCTCGCGCGCGGCGGCGTGGTCCACGATCGGCCCCGGGTAATCGACGCCGATCTTCGTGCGGCACGCGGTCTGGTCGATGCCGCCCATGGTCCAGGGCGCATGGATGAACTTGTCGGGTACGCGCGCGAGCTCGGGCAGGTAGCGGCGGATGAAGCGGCCCTCGGGGTCGAACTTTTCCGACTGGGTGACCGGGTTGAAGATACGGAACCAGGGCTGCGCGTCACAGCCGGTCGAGGCCGCCCACTGCCAGCCGCCGTTGTTGGCGGCGAGGTCGTAGTCGTTGAGCTCCGCGGCGAAGTAGCGCTCACCCAGGCGCCAGTCGACGCCGAGATCCTTGGTGAGGAAGGAGGCGACGATCATGCGCAGGCGGTTGTGCATCCAGCCGCTTTGGTTCAACTGGCGCATCGCGGCGTCCACGATCGGATAGCCGGTGCGCGCCTCGCACCAGGCAGCGAACAGCTCGGGGGCGTCGTCCCACTGCACCGCGTCGTACTCGGGACGGAAGGCCCGGTCCACCACCTGCGGGCGATGCCACAGGATCTGGTGGTAAAAGTCGCGCCAGATCAGCTCTGACAGCCAGGTCTCGGCGCCCTCGCCGCCCCGCGCACGGGCGTGCGCAGCGAGCTGGCGGACCGA
This sequence comes from Thauera sp., assembly GCA_023150215.1. Taxonomy (GTDB): domain Bacteria; phylum Pseudomonadota; class Gammaproteobacteria; order Burkholderiales; family Rhodocyclaceae; genus Thauera. The sequence goes on from JAKLLJ010000271.1 coordinate 743, forward strand.
CACGGTGCCGAAGCGCAGGTGGGTGGACAGGTAGCTAACGCCCTTCACCGCGGGAAAATCGCGTGCGCGCTTGTAGCGCTCGATGCGCGCGGCGAAGTCGTCGAACAGGCGCTTGCCGCCGCTCATGCCGGTCGGCAGGTTCAGCTCGGCCAGGTTGGTGGGCTCGAAGCCAATGTCGGCCAGGCTGGGCAGGGTCTCGCCCGCCGCCTTCGGCGCCAGGCGCGCGGCGTATTTCTCCACCGGGTAGGACTTCAGCTGGAAGTCGTCCACCGCCTTCAGCCAGGCGTTCTTGTAGGGCGTGAACACGCTGTAGGGCTTGCCCGCCTGGGTCAGCACCTCGTCGCGCTCGAAAATCACCTGGTCCTTGAAGTCCTCGTAGCCAATGCCCGCCTCCGCGAGCGCCTGCCCCACCCGGCTGTCGCGCACGATCGCGTCGGGCTCGTAGTCGCGGTTGGCGAAGACCTTGTCGACGCCGAGCTCGGCGGCCAGGCGCGGGATCTCGTCCTCGGCGCGGCCGTGACGCACGATCAGCCCGCCACCGGCCGCACCCGCAGCGCGCGCCATGGCGTCGAGCGCCGCGTCCAGCTCGGCCAGGCCGGCGTGGATGAACTCGACGCGACGATCGACGCGCGAGGGCAGCGCGTCGAGGATCGCCGTATCGAAGACGAAGGCGCAATGCACGCGCTCGGCGAAGCGCAGGGCGTGATGGAGCGCAGCGTGGTCGAAGCTGCGCAGGTCGCGGCGGAACCAGACGAGGGCGGAAGACATGGTCTTGTCCAGGACAAATATGCGAGATTATGACGCATCCGGCGCAGCCACGCGTTCGCGGTCGCGGGACGCCTGGTTCGCGGCTGCCGCCGCTCCTACATGGGGCGCGCGGTGGTTTGCGGCAGGAGCGCCGAGGTGGGGGGCGGCGCGCGCGCCCACGCCAAGAAGCCCGACGATCGGCGTAGAATGCCGCGCATGGAAACGCCCACGGCCAACTTCACGCATCACTTCCTGATCGCCATGCCCAACATGGCCGATCCTCATTTCGCGCGCACCCTCACCTACATCGCCGAACACAACGATCAGGGCGCGCTCGGCATCATCGTGAATCGGCCGATCGACATGAGCCTGGCAACGCTGTTCGAGCGCATCGAGGTACCGCTCGAAGCCGCAGGCTTCGCCGCCCAGCCGGTCTATTTCGGCGGCCCGGTGCAGACCGACCGCGGCTTCGTGCTGCACCGCCCGCTCGGCGACTGGCACTCCACGCTCAAGGTCAACGACGAGGTCGGCCTCACCAGCAGCCGCGACGTGCTGCAGGCGATCGGCACCAGCGGCGAGCCGCGCGAGGTGCTGGTGACGCTCGGCTACGCCGGCTGGGCCGCAGGTCAGCTCGAACAGGAGCTGATGGACAATGCCTGGCTGACCGTGCCCGCCGACATGACGATCGTGTTCGACCTGCCGCCCGAGGAACGCCTGGTAGCGGCCATGCAGATGCTCGGCGTCGATTTCGCCAACCTGAGCGAGGTCGCCGGGCATGCCTGACGCGGCACCCGCCGCCCTGCCCGCCCGCGGCACCCTGCTCGCTTTCGACTTCGGCCTCGCGCGCATCGGCATTGCCACCGGCGAACTCGAGACCGGCCAGGCGAGCGCACTCGCCACCCTGCACGACGAGTCGAACGACGCCCGCTTCAAGGCCATCGCCGGCCTGATCGCCGAATGGCGTCCGATCGCCCTGGTGGTCGGCATCCCCACCCATCTCGACGGTTCCGCGCACGCGCTCACCGCGCGCTGCCGCCGCTTCGCCAACCAGCTCCACGGCCGCTTCGGCCTGCCGGTGCTCGCCGCCGACGAACGCCTGTCCTCGGTCGCGGCCGACGCCGAGCTCGCCGCGGCCGGGCACACCGACTGGCGCGAGCGCAAGGCCGTGCTCGACGCCGAAGCCGCCCGCATCATCCTGCAAACCTTCCTGGACACCCGCTGCCATGAAAGAACTTGATGCCGAAGCCCTGTGCCGGCAGCTCGCCGAGCAGATCCGCCCCCACGTCACCCCCGCCACCGCCTTGGTCGGCATCTACACCGGCGGCCTGTGGCTGGCCGAGCGCCTGCACGCCGAGCTCGGCATTGCCCAGCCGCTGGGCGCGATCGACGTCTCCTTCTACCGCGACGACTACGGCAGCAAGGGCCTGCACGCCCGGCCGCAGCGCACCGAAATCCCGTTCGACGTGGGCGGTGCGCATGTGATCCTGGTGGACGACGTGCTGTACACCGGCCGCACCACCCGCGCCGCGCTCAACGAGCTGTTCGACTTCGGCCGCCCCGGCGCGGTCGAGCTCGCGGTGCTGGTCGACCGCGGCGGGCGCGAGCTGCCGATCGCCGCGCGCTACTGCGCCCAGTCCCTCACCGAATCCCTGCCGCGCGCGCAGAATCTCGAGTTGCAGCGCGACGAAGACGGACACTTCACCCTCAAGCTCACCCAGGCCGAGCCGGCCGCACGCTGACCGAGGCACGCCCAATGCGCCATCCCCAACTCAACAAGCACGGCGAACTGCAGCACCTGCTAACCCTCGACGGTCTGCCGCGCAACATCCTCACCGCGATCCTCGACACCGCCGCGCCCTTCACCGAAGTGGCCGAGCGCGAGGTCAAGAAGCTGCCGCTGCTGCGCGGCAAGAGCGTGTTCAACCTGTTCTTCGAGAACTCGACGCGCACCCGCACCACCTTCGAGATCGCCGCCAAGCGCCTGTCGGCCGACGTGGTTAACCTCAACATCAACACCAGCTCGGCCGCCAAGGGCGAGAGCCTGCTCGACACCGTCGACAACCTGTGCGCGATGCAGGCCGACATGTTCGTCGTGCGCCACGCCGCCAGCGGCGCACCGATGCTGATCGCCCAGCACCTGCACAACACCGGGCGCGACCACATCCGCGTGGTCAATGCCGGCGACGGCCGCCATGCGCACCCGACGCAGGGCCTGCTCGACATGTACACCATCCGCCACTTCAAGCGCGACTTCTCCAACCTGACGGTGGCGATCGTCGGCGACGTGCTGCACTCGCGCGTGGCGCGCAGCCAGATCGCCGCGCTGACCACGCTGGGCGTGCCCGAAGTGCGCGTGATCGGCCCCAAGACCCTGCTGCCCACCGAAGTCGAGAAGCTCGGCGTGCGCGTGTTCCACGACATGAGCGAGGGCCTCAAGGGCGTGGACGTGGTGATGATGCTGCGCCTGCAGAACGAGCGCATGAACGGCGCGCTGCTGCCCACACCGCAGGAGTACTACAAGATCTGGGGCCTCACCGCCGAGAAACTCGCGCTCGCAAAACCCGACGCGATCGTGATGCACCCCGGGCCGATGAACCGCGGCGTCGAGATCGACTCGGCGGTGGCCGACGGCGTGCAGGCGGTCATCCTGCCCCAGGTCACCTTCGGCATCGCCGTGCGCATGGCGGTGATGAGCATGCTCGGCAGCCACTGAAGCCGCGGACAGCACAGGCACAAGGAAACACGCATGAACATCCTGATTTCCAACGGCCGCGTCGTCGACCCGGCCCATCGCACCGACACGGTGCAGAACGTGTTTGTCGCCGGCGGCAAGATCGTCGCGCTCGGCGCGGCGCCGGACGGCTTCAAGGCCGAGCGCACGATCGACGCCAGCGGCCTGGTGGTCGCCCCCGGCTTCATCGACCTCGCCGCGCGCCTGCGCGAGCCCGGCTTCGAATACCGCGCCACGCTCGAATCCGAGATGGACGCGGCGATGGCCGGCGGCGTCACCAGCCTGGCGATCCCGCCCGACACCGACCCGGCGCTCGACGAGCCCGGCCTGGTCGAGATGCTGACCTACCGCGCCAAGAAGCTGAACCGCGCCCACATCTACCCGGTCGGCGCGCTCACCATCGGCCTCAAGGGCGAGCGCCTGTCGGAGATGGCCGAGCTGGTCGAAGCCGGCTG
>JAKLLJ010000272.1 GCA_023150215.1 Thauera sp.
ATCCAGCTCGCGGTGAAGGACTGGCCGGCATGGACAAGCAGCACATCCACGGTCCAATACGGCACGGAGACGAAGCGCGCGATCTCGCGATCACGATCCACGACCAACTTCAGCGTCGGCGTCTGCACGCGGCCCACCGACAACACGCCGGTATAGCCAGCCTGGCGCCCCAGCAGTGTGAACAAGCGGCTCAGGTTCATCCCGATCAGCCAGTCGGCGCGCGATCGGGCGAGTGCGGAGAAATACAGTGGCAGCGTCTCGGCGGACGGCTTGAGCGCCCCCAGCGCCTTGCGGATCGACGCATCGTTGAGCGCCGACAGCCAAAGGCGCTGAATCGGACCGCGGTAGCCGCATAGGTCGATGATCTCGCGGGCGATCATCTCGCCCTCGCGGTCGGCGTCGGTCGCAATAACCAGCTCGCCCGCCTTGGCCACGAGCTGCTGCACGAGCTTGAATTGCGCTGCGGTCGCCGCCTTGGGCTCGACACGCCAACGTTCAGGAAGAATGGGCAGTTGCTCGATGGCCCAGCGCTTGTATTGCTCGCCGTATCCTTCGGGCGGAACCGCCTCCACGAGATGACCGATGCACCAGGTCACGACGACACCTGCGCCGCTGTAGCAGCCATTGCTGCGTTGACCGGCGCCCAGCACACGGGCGATGTCCTTGCCCTGGGAGGGCTTCTCGCACAGGAAAACGCGCATGAAGCCCCCCGGGAAATGTGCGGTTCATCGGATGAGGGTCAGCATGGCGGGGCCAGGAGATGCCGGCAGCAAGGAAGTCGATTGGTGCGGACACCGCTTTGCGATTGGCAGGCGGTCCGTTGCTGCAGCGGTGCGGATAGACCGCGGGAGTTGGCACAGCAAGAGCGTCGTTTCGGGAGGGCGGCTGGAACTCCCTGGACAACCTTGGAGCTATCCCCTGGGGATAGCTCGCTGGTGCATCGCGGGCGTACGACGGTTGCTACAGCCGCCCTCTGGGGAGCGGCGATGGGCGAATTACTATCCGCCGACCGGCTTGGCACTGAGCGCCACCGACTCGATGCGGTATGGCAGGATGCCCACGCGCCGGGCCTCGACCTTGAACGTGACGCGCTCGTTCTCGTCGGCATCCTCCCACTCGTCGCGCACGGTGCGGCCCTCGACCAGCACCCGCATGCCCTTCTGGTACAGCGTCTTCCAGTGTTCGGCCTCGCGATGCCACAGTTCCACTGGCGCCCAGAAGCCGCCGCGATCTTCATAATCGCCGTCCTTCTTCGGGATCGGGTTGTCGAAATAGACGTTCAGTCGAAGCAGCCGGCGCGGCTCATCGTTGCCGTTCTGGAATTCGCGGTAGTCCGGCGCAGAACCGATGTTGCCCTCGCCGACGAAGTGCGTGCTCATGGTGACTCCTTGGTGGTGGATGGAACGGGCGCGGTATGCCCGTGGACACGGCGCAGGTAAGCCGCTTCGGCCTGCGCGGCCTTGCTGGCGCACGCCTGGGCTTGGCGAGCGATGCTGTGAGTCAGGCTGATCTGCATGTTCAGCACGATGCGCTGCAGCTCCATCGCATACAGCTCGTCAATCAGCGCGGCCGGCGTCGCGGAGTTGGCCAGCAGAGCCTCCCACAACGCCACGCCCATTGAAGAACGGTCGAGATTGCGCCAGCGCAGGAAGGTCGTCCCTGCGCCAGTCGTCTGCTGGGCCAGTTGCACGCCGAGCAGGCTGAAGGGGTAGGCGCGCGCCTGGGGCAACACGCGTCGCTGTGCCAGGCCGATCACGCCATCACGCAGCGCCGTGCACTGGCTGGCCCAGTTCTCCAGACTCCCCTTACCCTTAAAAGGCTGTAAAAGGCCTTTTAGGTAGCCTGCGTGTTCCAGCCGCTGGAAGTCCGCCTGTTCCAGCGCCACGAAGCGCGTGGCGTGGCTGATGGGGGGCGATGCTGTCATGCGGCGGCCCCCTCGTCACCTGCCCGACCATCGGAGGCGCCATCCGTGTGCACCGGGGCATCGGGCTCGAGGACGGGTGCAGCAGGCGGTGTGTCGTGCTTGCTCGTCCGCCGCGCGATCGGTGGCGCGAACCGCGAGCGGTGCATGCCTTCCAGCACCTGCTGTGGCAGCTCGCCGAATTTCTCCAGCGCCGCTCGCGCCGCCGCGTTCTTCGCCGCGAAGTCGTCGCGCGTCGTGCCCGAGTAGCGGTACTGCTGGGCCAGCGAGAACAGGCTGCGCAGCGCGTGTGCGCCCTCATTGAGCCAGCGCTCCAAGGTGCTGCGGTCGATCAGCGCCGTGTGGTGCGCCAGGATGAGCTTGCGTGCCAGGTCGTCGTAGTCGGCCAGCAGATACACCGCCATGAAGCCGAGCTGTGCATTCACGAACAGCGGCAGCTTCACCGGCTGCACATTCATGTTCTCGCCCAGCGACAGCGCCGGTGGCACGTCGGCCAGGGCCTGATCCACCTGTTCGCGCAGGGTCTCCAGGCGGGTCTTGGTGTCGGCGAGCTTGTCCTCGATCCGCAACATCCACCAGTCCGAGTACGGGTCGTCCTGCTCCGCGCCGCGCTTCATCTTGTTCATGGCGCCGATGAAACCGTTGAGACCGATGATGCCGGGACGCCCCTCGGTCGGTGCACGGCCGTGCCAGATGCGCGAGGCGTGGTGCGTGTGCAGCGTCAGCGACATCGCGCTGCGCAACGATCCGAGATTCAGTTGCAGGGGTTCTGTGTGTTCGTTGGCCATCGGAGCGACTCGTGGTGAAGAAGCGAGTCGCCAGCATCGGCATCGGCCGGAAGGCTTTCAGTCAACAAACCGCAGCCCATGCGCGCCCGGTTTGATCCGCACGGAAGGCTGTGTGTGCCGGCTATCCCCTGGGGATAGGGTTCCGACCGGCAAGGGGCCGGAAGGTGAGACGGCGTTGCGTTGTCAGCGCTTCCAGCTGGATTGGTCGCGGGGTAACCGCCCGTCGGGATCATTGACCACGACGGAATTGCCGTCCTTGAGTCGATCCACGTACACGACGACATTGGTGCCGCCGTCGTTCGCCTGACTGGGGAACAGGATCCCCGCGTGGCCCTGGGCCAGCACCATGTCGCCCAGCACCCAAGTAGGCGGCTCGATGTGCAGGTCGAATTTCAGGTGGCGCCAGTCCTCACGCCAGTCGTGCCACAGCTCATCCCAAGAATCGCCCTGGTGGAGTTGCCGCAGATCGACCAGTCTGCGCAAAGTGACGGTGTACGAACACATCGTGCAGGGCGACAGGAAGGGCGAGGTCTGCTGGTACTCGCGCAATGCGGTCACCTCCTCCAGCGACAGATACAGCGCCTCGATGCCCTCCCGGTTGAAGCGCCCACCCTTGGCCGCCGCACCGGCGCCGCTGGTGGGCCGGCTGGCCCACTGCCGGGTATGCGCGCGGAACAGTGTGGTGCCGGGCGGCAGGTCGTGGAGGATCATCCGGTGAACCCCGCACTGATCGACTCCAAGTAATCGATCGCATCGTCGGTGCGTCCTTCCTGCACCAACTGCAGCAGGGTCTTGTGGCGGAAAGCCGGGATGGGCTCGTTCTTGACCATGAAAAGCGCACGCGCGGTGTTCGGCTGCACTGCCGTGGCGGCCGACAGCACCCGCATGAGATCGCGCAGCGCGGCCTGCAGTCGCGGGGACTCAGGGTGAGTGCGCAGGGTGTTGCGGTGCACCCCGGCCAGCGTGGCCAAGTCCTGGTACTGCAGACCAAACGCATCGGCGACGCCCGTGGCGGAGATGTGGGACGTGCCGGCTTCACGCACCGACTCAAGCACGTCCGCGAAAGCGATAGAGGCCATGGCGCTGCTCCCATAGGCAAGGAATCGTGCGCATATTATACGCACAGTTAACGCACAGTGCAAAGCAGCTCTCCGTTCCCTGCCGGAAGACTCCCTGTCCCAGCTATCCCGTGGGGATAGCTCAGGCGTCGCGCAAGGCTGAGCGCAGCCGTGCGAGGTAGGCGCGCGCCACCTCGCGGTCGGCCGGACGGGAACCCGAAGGCGACGACGATGGCGCCGGCCCCGCGGCTCGCGGCGCGGGCGGCGCTGCTGCGTCGGTCCCCGCCCACGCCTTGAACTCCCCCCGCAGCGCCTTCTGGATGATGCCGAACAGGTAGCCCGCGGGATTGCGCACCGTGCTTCCGCCACAGCGCGCCGCCCACTCGTCGAGCACCGCCTGGCGCTGGGTTTCGTCCACCTGCTCCAGGGCCACCAGTGCGCCGGCCTGCTGCTCGTCCTTCAGGCGCAGGAAGCGCTCGGGCAGCCGGAGGTTCTGCATTGCCCTCACGCGCGGTACGGTACGTACTTCACTCATACGATCAATACGTACTGTACGGTCCTCCTTCGGAATCCGAAGTGAGCCGTCCGATGCGGGTTTCGGCCCTGCTTCGGATTCCAAAGACGGGCGCGCGCCATTCCGAAGCAGGGCTGCCTGGCCTTCTTCGGATTCGTGGTCCGCCCCCTCCTGTGGATAACCTGGGGTCGTCCAGCCATGCCGCGCCATGCGCTGTGCCAGTACCTGCAGGCGGGTCGGCAACATACGGCCGCAGAGCAGCGGGTCCTCGGCAATCTCCTTGAGCGTGTTCATGCCCACGATCTGTACCGCCTTGGCGGCATGGGTCAGCGCCTGACTCACCAGGCCGAGGTAGTCGGCATCGAGCTGCATCGCCTCGAAGGG
>JAKLLJ010000273.1 GCA_023150215.1 Thauera sp.
GATTTTCGCCGCGCGCTCGAGTGGTCGGATGTGGCGCCGCCCGCGCCGCGCGCCGCGCCGACGGTGCTGCCGCCGCTGCCGGATCCTGTCGTCTCGCTGCCGCCTTCCTCGCCGGCACCGGTGCAGATTGGCGAACGTGCGCACGCCCATGCCTCCTTCCCGTGGTGGCGGCCGGATTTCGCGGGTGGCGAGCGGGCCGCGCTCGCCCATCTCGCCCGCTACTTCGCCGACGACCGCGCGCAACGCTACAAGTCCACCCGCAATGGGCTGTGTGGAATCGACTTCTCCAGCAAGTTCGCGCCCTGGCTGGCGCAGGGGGCGCTGTCGGCGCGGGTCGCGTTTGCCGCGCTGCGCCGCCACGAGGCCGCGCGCGGTGCGAACGAAAGCACGTACTGGTTGTGGTTCGAACTGCTGTGGCGCGACTACTTCCGCTTCCTGCACCTGCAGCACGGCCGCCGGCTATACCGGGCCTGCGGCCTGAACGAGGCCGCGCCGGCCTCCGGCCACGATCCGGAAGCCTTCGAGCGCTGGTGCGCCGGCCGCACCGGCCACGCCTTCATCGATGCGGCCATGCGCGAGCTGGCGGCCACCGGCTGGCTGTCCAACCGCATGCGCCAGATCGTCGCCAGCTACCTGATCCACGACCTCGGCTGCGACTGGCGCGCCGGCGCGGCCTGGTTCGAGGCGCAACTGGTGGATTACGACGTGTACAGCAACCACGGCAACTGGCTCTACATCGCCGGGCGCGGCACCGACCCGCGCGGCGGGCGGCGCTTCGACCCGGACCGGCAGGCGGCGATCCACGACCCGGACGGTGCCTACCAGGCGTTGTGGGCTTGCGTCGATTGATGCGGGCGGATGGGCTTTCAGCGTGCGCCGAGCCGGCGGATGCGGGCGAGCGCGTTCGGCGGCAGTGCGCCGAGCAGTGCGCCGACCGACACCACCACGATGCCGACGATGGTGGTCAGGCCGATGGCCTCGTCCAGGATCAGGAAGGCGCCGATCGCGGTGAAGGCCGGCACCAGCGCGAGCATCATCGAGGCCTCGCTCGCGCCCACCTTCTGCACCGCGTAGCTGTAGAAGCCGCCGGCGAGCAGGGCGGCGATCACGCCCTGGTAGCCGCCCTGCAGCGCGATCGCGCCCCAGCTCGCCGCCGCCAGGTTGCCCGGCAGCCACAGCACATACACCGGCAGGTAGGCGAGCGCCGAGAAGCAGGCGATGCCGAGGATGCCGAATTGCGGCTTGACCTGCCAGCGCCGCATCAGCAGCCCGAAGATCGCCCAGCACAGCGCGGCGGCGAGGAAGAGCAGGTCGCCGATCCATTCGTTGGCGCCCGCGTTGGCCGCGAACAGGCTCTCGAAGCCGATCAGCAGCAGGCCGGCGGTCGACAGCGCGAGCGCGATCACGGTCGGGCGGGCGATGCGGAAGCTGCTCATCACCGCCATGATCACGATGGTCCAGAACGGAATGCCGCCATTGACGAACACTCCGGCGTGCGCGCTCGGCGCGAAGGCGAAGCCGGAATAGACGAGGATGCCGTAGCCGAGGCCGCCGACGGCCGCGAGCACCATGTGGCGCGGCCAGTCCTGGCGCGGCACGAAGCGCAGGAACAGCGGCAGTGCGATCGCGCCCGACACGCCGTAGCGCAGCGCCGCGATGTCGAAAGGCGTGAACGTAGCGGTGGCGCCGAAGCGTGACACGATGTTGAAGCCCGACCAGAACACCACCACGGCGAGCGCGGCGAGCAGGCCGCGAACGGCGTCGGAGGAGGTGGGATGGTGCGTGGTCAATTCGGTTCCGGGGGCTTGAGTGGCGGGGGCGACGGTCGCGGGTTGTCCGCACCCGCGACAGCGCGTAGCGTCGTCGCAGGCGGGGCGGGGTTCAGCCGGCCTTGTTGCGCATGAAGTCGGCGGTGTTGAAGAAGTTCTGCAGCAGGCGCTCGCGCAGGCCTTGCTCGATGCCGAGCTCCTCCATCGCCAGCCGCATGCAGGCGACCCACTGGTCGCGCTCCTTCACGCCGATCGCGAACGGCATGTGGCGGGCGCGCAGGCGCGGGTGGCCGAACTGCTGCACGAAGAGGTCGGGTCCGCCGAGCCAGCCGGACAGGAACATGAAGAGCTTGTCGCGCGAGCCCTGCAGGTCTTCGGGGTGCAGCGCGCGCAGTTCGGCGAACCGGGGCGTGGCGGCCATCAGGCCGTAGAAGCGGTCGCAGAGGTGGGCGAGCACCGGCTCGCCGCCGATCGTGTCGTAGGGGGTGGTCTGGTCCATCGGCGTCTGTCGGGGGCGTGGGCGCCTCGAGGCGGGCGCATCGGCGGGATTGTCGCAGACTCGGGCGATGCTTGCGCGATGCGCATCGCCCGCGCGCCCCGTTCGCGGCTTCCGCCGCTCCTACCGATTCGGTCGCGCGGTGGCCTGGTTCGCGGCTTCCGCCGCTCCTACCGATTCGGTCGCGCGGTGGCCTGGTTCGCGGATTCCGCGGCTCCTGCCGATTCGGGCGGGTGCTGGTTTTGTAGGAGCGCCGGAAGGCGCGAATGCGGCCTCCGTCGTCGTCACCCACGCTGGTGTCTGCGCGGCCTGGTTCGCGGCGTCCGCCGCTCCTACAGAATCGCGCGGGTAGTGGCCTGGTTCGCGGCTTCCGCCGCTCCTACAGATGCGGTGCGCGGTGGTTTTGTAGGAGCGCCGGCAGGCGCGAACGCGGTGGTGGTGTAGGGTACGCCGCCCTGATGCAGGCACGGCGGGAATTGCGAGCGCGTGCGACAACGGCCAAGATACGGCGATCGCCCACGGAATCCCGGTCATGAACACCACCACCCTCACCATCACCGGCATGCGCGACGAGCACTGCCTGCGCCTGGTCACCAACGCCATCCAGGACCTGCCCGGCATCGGCCACCTCGAGATCGCGCTCGATAGCGGCGCCGCCACCATCGAGCATGGCAGCTTCGTTTCCGAGGCCGACATCCACCAGGCGATCGAGGACGCCGGCTTCGGCGTGCGCTGAATCCGCCTGCCGGGCGACGAACACGGGAACCCGCGTGCGCGCCGCACGCTCGAAGCGCGCATCGCCTCTGTCCATGTGCCTCGCCCCATCTTGACGCCCACCCTCCGCTACCTGCCCGGCGGCCTCGCCTTCGTCGACATCGAGACCACCGGCGGCCCCGCGCAGCGCGAATCCATCACTGAGATCGGCATCGTCCAGGTGGACGAGGGCGGTGTGCGCGAGTGGTCGACGCTGGTGCGCCCCGAAGCGCGCATCCCCGACCACATCCAGCGCCTCACCGGCATCGACGACGCCATGGTCGCCGACGCGCCGCGCTTTGCCGACATCGCCGACGAGGTCTTCGACCGCCTCGACGGCCGCCTCTTCATTGCCCACAACGCGCGTTTCGACCACGGCCACCTGCGCGCCGCCTTTCGCCGCGCCGGGCTCGACATCCGCCCGCAGGTGCTGTGCACCGTCAAGCTGTCGCGCCGGCTCTTTGCCGACCACCGCCGCCACAGCCTCGACCACCTCATCGAACGCCAGGGTTTGGTGGTGGCCGACCGCCACCGCGCGCTCGGCGACGCCCACCTGCTGTGGCAGTTCTGGCAGAAGATCCACGAGCGCTTCCCGCCCGGCCGCATCGAGGCCGCGGTGCGCGAGCTCATCGGCCACCCCAGCCTGCCGCCCCACCTCGACCCCGAGCAGATCGCCGAGCTGCCCGACACGCCGGGGGTGTATCTGTTCTACGGCGAGCGCAGCGCAGAGTCCGCCCCGCCCGGGGCCGCCGATGCGCCGGCCGCAGGCGCCGCGGGCACCGCAATGGATCAGCTCGATACCGGCCGGGCACGTGCGCGCACCAGCACGAGCGGCAGCGAGCGCAGCGCAGCTCCGCGGGACCTGCCGCTCTACATCGGCAAGAGCACCCGCCTGCGCAGCCGCGTGCTGTCGCACTTCGCCGCCGACCACAGCAGCGACCGCGAGCTCAGCCTCAGCCAGCAGGTGCGCCGTATCGAGTGGATCGAAACCGCCGGCGAGATCGGCGCGCTGCTGAAGGAGGCCGAGCTGGTCAAGCGCCTGCAGCCCACCCACAACCGCCAGCTGCGCCGCAACCGTGAGCTGTGCGCGTGGCGACTGGCCACCGACATGGTCGGCGACTGGCGGCTCGAGCTGGTGCAGGCCGCCGACCTCGACTTCGGCCGCCGCGACGATCTCTACGGCTTTTTCCGCACCCGCCGCGAGGCCACCAACCGACTGCGCGCGCTCGCCCGCGACCACGCCCTGTGTCCACCGCTGCTCGGTCTGGAAAAACCTCCGCAGGGTGCGCGCTGCTTCGACTTCCAGCTGAAGCGCTGCCGCGGCGCCTGCCACGGCGGCGAATCCCCCCAGGCCCATGCGCTGCGCCTGATCGAGGCCCTGCATGCGCTGAAGGTCGAGCATTGGGCCTGGCCGGGTCCGATCGGCCTGCGCGAAGGCGAGGCCATCCACATCGTCGATGGCTGGCGCTGGCTCGGCACCGCCACCGACGAGCGCATGCTGGCCGAACTCCTCGACAGCGGCCGCCCGGCCTTCGATCTCGACATCTACAAGATCCTGGTCAAGGCGGCGAAGCGGCTGCCGGTGGTGAGGCTGTAAGGGGGGCGTGCAGGCTCGGTGTGGGAAAGGGCTCGGCCGTGG
>JAKLLJ010000274.1 GCA_023150215.1 Thauera sp.
GGCGCGGCCTCGCTCATCCAGTCCGACAACGGCAGCGTGGCCGTGGTCTCCAACAGCAACGGTTCGCTGGGCACGGTCGGCATCAGTGGCAACGAGGCCATGGGCCGCATCCTCGCCGGCGGCGTGCGCGACATGGCCGACTGGGTGAACAAGCTCTACGGGCAGTCCTTCGCGGCGGTCTACGTGCAACCCGGCGCCCGGGTGGCCGTACATCTGGAGCAGCCGATTGCCATCGACTACGACGCCAGGGGGCGTCGTGTAAGCCACCAACTGGGAGAAACGCATGCGCCCGACCTGGATTGACCGGCCGATGGCCTTGCTTGCCGTCGTCGCCTCGATCGCCCTCGGCGGCTGCGCGACCCATTCGGAGAAGCTGCTGCCGCGTGGCGAGCACACCATGCTCGACATCTGGCAGCACGAGACCGGGGGAGGCCCGGGCAGTCAAGCGGGTCGGCAACTGCTCGATGCCCGCCAAAGCTTGCGCCGGCCGCTCACCGAGGCCGACGCGCGGGCGACGACCGCCCTGAACACGGCCTACACCCGCAGCGCCGCCAACGAGATCCATCGCCAGTTCCACCGGCTGCCGAACCCCGACCTGGTTATGTACGTCTTTCCACACCTGGCCGGCACCGATCCGGTGCCCGTGCCCGGCTACAGCACGGTGTTTCCGCTCTACCAGCGGGTGCAGTATGCGATGCCCGGCGAGCGCGTGGAGGACTACTGATGGGCTGGAAGCTGCCGTGGCCGCGCAGCTCGGCTCGCGCACCGGAACCGGAGCCAGCCGCCGTGGCGCCGGATGCCTGGGAGCGGCATGTAGCGGGCCTGGCTGCGCACGGCATCGATGCGCCGGGCGCCGCACTCGCACACGCACGACGCCGGCCGGCCACGCAGGCCGACCATGCCGCGCTCTACGACGTCGCCCCCTCCTTCGCAGACCTCTTGCCCTGGGTCGAGTACCTGCCCGGCTCGAAATGCATGCTGCTCGAGGACGGCCATTCGGTGGCAGCGTTCTTCGAGCTTCTGCCGATCGGCACCGAAGGGCGCGAGCTGGCGTGGCTGTGGCAGGCGCGCGATGCCCTGGAGAATGCGCTGCAGGATTCCTTCGATGAACTGGACGAGAACCCATGGGTCGTCCAGCTCTACGCGCAGGACGAGGCCGACTGGGACCACCACCTGCGCGCGCTGACGAGCTATCTGCATCCTCGCGCGCGGGGTAGCGCGTTCAGCGAGTTCTACCTGCGCTCGATGTCCCACCACCTGCGCGCGATCGCCAAGCCGGGCGGCCTGTTCGAGGACACCACGGTCACCCGCCTCCCCTGGCGCGGCCAGACCCGGCGCATGCGCATGGTGGTCTACCGGCGCACCCCGGACGCCGCATCGATGCGGCACGGACAATCCCCCGAACAGGCATTGACGACGATCTGCGATCGCCTCGTCGGCGGATTGGCGAACGCCGGGGTGAAGGCCAGGCGCATGGGCGCGGCTGACATCCACGACTGGCTGCTGCGCTGGTTCAACCCCAACCCCCGCATGCTTGGAACGGCGCCCGAGGATCGCGAGCGCTTCTACGCGCTGACGCGCTACCCCGAGGAACTGGACGAGGGCGAGATCGAGCTGGCCAGCGGGACCGACTTCGCCCAGCGCCTGTTCTTCGGCCAGCCACGCTCGGACGTGGCGGCCGGCCTGTGGTTCTTCGACGGCATGCCGCACCGGGTCATCGTCGTGGACCGCCTGCGCACGCCGCCCACCACCGGCCACCTGACCGGCGAGACCCGCAAGGGGGGCGATGCGATGAACGCGCTGTTCGACCAACTGCCCGAGGACACGGTGATGTGCCTGACGCTGGTCGCGACGCCGCAGGACGTGCTGGAGGCCCACCTCAACCACCTGGCGCGCAAGGCCGTCGGCGAGACGCTGGCCTCGGAACAGGCCCGCCAGGACGTGCAGCAGGCGCGCGGCCTGATCGGCAGCGCGCACAAGCTCTACCGGGGGGCGCTGGCCTTCTACCTGCGCGGGCGCGATCGGGCGCATCTCGATGCTCGCGGCCTGCAGCTCGTCAACGTTTTGCTCAACGCCGGCCTGCAGCCGGTGCGCGAGGAAGACGAGGTGGCGCCACTGAACACCTACCTGCGCTGGCTGCCCTGCGTGTTCGATCCGGCCGCGGACAGGCGCCAGTGGTACACCCAGCTCATGTTCGCGCAGCACGCGGCGAACCTCGCGCCGGTGTGGGGTCGCAGCCAGGGCACGGGCCACCCCGGCATCACCTTCTTCAACCGGGGCGGCGGCACGATCACCTTCGACCCACTGAACCGGCTCGATCGGCAGATGAACGCCCACCTGTTCCTGTTCGGGCCGACCGGATCGGGCAAGTCGGCCACGCTCAACAACATCCTCAACCAGGTCACGGCGATCTATCGGCCGCGCCTCTTCATCGTCGAGGCCGGCAACAGCTTCGGCCTGTTCGGTGACTTCGCTGGACGGCTGGGTCTGTCCGTCCACCGCGTGCGGCTCGCCCCGGGTGCGGGTGTCAGCCTGGCGCCGTTCGCCGATGCCTGGCGCCTGGTCGATACGCCGAGCCAAGTGCAGACACTGGATGCCGATGCACTCGACGAAGATCTTGCCGAGGCCGGCGCGGCCGGCGGTGACGATCAGCGCGACGTGCTGGGCGAACTGGAGATCACCGCGCGGCTGATGATCACCGGCGGCGAGGACAAGGAGGAAGCGCGCATGACGCGCGCCGACCGCAGCCTGATCCGCCAGTGCATCCTCGAGGCCGCGCAGCGCTGCCACTGCGAAGGGGGCCAGAGGCGCACGGTGCTGACCCGTGACGTGCGCGATGCGCTTCGCGAGCGCGGGCACGACCCGAACCTGCCGGAAGCCAGGCGCGGACGGCTGCTGGAGATGGCCGACGCGATGGAGATGTTCTGCCAGGGTGCCGACGGCGAGATGTTCGACCGGCCCGGCACGCCCTGGCCCGAGGCCGACATCACCATCGTGGACCTGGCGACCTTCGCGCGCGAGGGCTACAACGCCCAGCTCTCGATCGCCTACATCTCGCTGATCAACACCGTCAACAACCTCGCCGAGCGCGACCAGTTCCTGGGGCGTCCGATCATCAACGTGACCGACGAGGGCCACATCATCACCAGGAACCCGCTGCTCGCCCCCTACGTGGTCAAGATCACCAAGATGTGGCGCAAGCTCGGCGCCTGGTACTGGCTGGCGACGCAGAACATCGACGACCTGCCCAAGGCGGCCGAACCGATGCTCAACATGATCGAGTGGTGGATCTGCCTCTCCATGCCGCCCGACGAGGTGGAGAAGATCGCGCGCTTTCGTGAGCTGTCGCCGGCACAGAAGGCGCTGATGCTGTCGGCCCGCAAGGAGGCGGGCAAGTTCAGCGAGGGCGTGATCCTTTCGAAGTCGATGGAGGTGCTGTTCCGCGCCGTGCCGCCGAGCCTTTACCTGGCGCTCGCGCAGACAGAGCCCGAGGAGAAGGCGGAGCGCTACCAGCTCATGCGCCGGCACGGCATCGGCGAACTGGAGGCGGCCTTCATGGTGGCCGAACAGATCGACCGGGCGCGCGGCATCACGCCGTCCGCATCGACTCTGCCGCCGCAGAACCTGATCGCCTCCGGCGCAGCCGAAGACACGACCGTGCCCGAATCCACCGAAATGCCTGCCGCAGCATGCGGCGACATGCCCAGGTAGCCACGATCTTCAAGGCTACGGCGCGGCCCCGACCGTGTTGATCCCACCCGTTCGCACCGCATCCCTTGCCGCGAACAGCCACCCTACCGGTGGCGGATGCCCACCCTCATCCCTGTTGCCATCCCTCGGAGGATTCGTCCTCCACCGGGGAGCGGCGCCTCCGATCTCATCCATTGGAGGTTGCCATGCGCACTGTTCATACCGTCGAAGACTCGTGCATCGAGTCGATCATCCATCCCACCACGCAAGGCGACGACTGGATCATCCATCAGGCCATCGCACTGCTCGAGCGTCGCATCTTCGGCGAGAGTGCCATGCTCGGCAGCCCAGCCGAGGTGCGCGACTATCTTCGCCTGAAGCTGACAGCAGAGCCCAACGAGGTCTTCGCCGTCATCTTCCTCGATACGCGCCACCGGGTGCTGTCCTACGAACCGCTGTTCCACGGCACGATCGACCAGACCGCGGTGTACCCCCGGGTGGTCGTGCAGCGCGCCCTCGCAGCCAATGCTGCGGCCGTCATCCTGGCCCACCAGCATCCCTCCGGCTGCATCGAGCCCAGCATGGCCGACCGCGCGATCACCTCGCGCCTCAAGTCGGCGCTGGAACTCGTCG
The DNA here is from genome assembly GCA_023150215.1 of Thauera sp. Classification (GTDB taxonomy): domain Bacteria; phylum Pseudomonadota; class Gammaproteobacteria; order Burkholderiales; family Rhodocyclaceae; genus Thauera. The sequence goes on from JAKLLJ010000274.1 coordinate 4,324, forward strand.
ACATCCGGGTGCTGGACCACTTCATCATCGGCAAGGGCGAGCCCTACTCGTTCGCGGAGGCTGGCCTGCTGTAGCCGGCATCACCCTGCACGGGCCTGTACTCAGGCCTGTGCAGGGTCGTCGTCTTGCAAGGCATGCCAGGTACACTCGAACGATGAGCTCCTCGCGTTGTTCCGAGGCCTCGACGTCTCGGCGCAGCAGGCCAGCCGGCGGTCGCACCACCACTGTCGGGTGCTGATGCCCCGCGACCGCGTCAGCGGTCCGCCAGCTCTCTCAGAAGGGCGTATTGCTCCGGCGTCAAGATGCCGCGCAGACGATTCACGAAGTCGACGT
>JAKLLJ010000275.1 GCA_023150215.1 Thauera sp.
CTCGACCTGCCTGCGCTGGTCGTGCTGCCGACCTCGCTGGTGTTCAACTGGCAGGCCGAGGCCGAGCGCTTCGCCCCCGATCTCAAGGTGCTCAACCTGCATGGCGCCGACCGTCATGCGCGCTTCGAGGAGCTCGACGCCGGCGCCGGAAGGGTGGATGTCGCCCTCACCACCTACCCGCTGCTGTGGCGCGACGCCGAGGTGCTGCAGGCACGCGAATGGAGCCTGCTGATCCTCGACGAGGCGCAGACGGTGAAAAACGTCGCCAGCAAGGGCGCGCAGGTGATCCGCCAGATCAAGGCCAGGCATCGGCTGGGCCTCACCGGTACGCCGCTGGAGAATCACCTCGGCGAGCTGTGGGCGCAGTTCGACTTCCTGCTCCCCGGATTCCTCGGCACCCACAAGCAGTTCACCGCGACCTGGCGCACGCCGATCGAAAAGCACGGCGACAGCGTGCGCCGCGACCTGCTCGCCGCGCGCCTGCGCCCCTTCATCCTGCGCCGGCGCAAGGAAGATGTCGCCACCGAACTGCCGCCCAAGACCATCATCGTGCGCAGCGTCGGCCTGGAGGGCGGCCAGCGCGACCTCTACGAGACGGTGCGCGCAGCCATGGACGAGAAGGTGCGCGCCGAGATCGCGGGCAAGGGTTTTGCACGCAGCCAGATCGTGATCCTCGACGCCCTGCTCAAGCTGCGCCAGGTGTGCTGTGACCCGCGCCTGCTCAAGTCAGCGGCGGCGACGCGGGTGAAGGAGCGCGCCAAGCTCGACCTGCTGATGGACATGCTGCCCGAGCTCATCGACGAAGGCCGGCGCATCCTGGTGTTCTCGCAATTCACCACCATGCTCGGCCTGATCGCCGCCGAACTCGACAAGGCGAAGATCGGCTGGGTGGCGCTGACCGGGGACACGCGCGATCGCCGTGTGCCGGTGGAGGACTTCCAGAAGGGTCGCGTGCCGGTGTTCCTGATCAGCCTCAAGGCCGGCGGGGTGGGGCTGAACCTGACCGCCGCCGACACCGTGATCCACTACGACCCGTGGTGGAACCCGGCCGCGGAGAACCAGGCCACCGACCGCGCCCACCGCATCGGCCAGGACAAGCCGGTGTTCGTGTTCAAGCTGGTGTGCGCCGGCAGCATCGAGGAGAAGATCCTCGCCCTGCAGGAAAAGAAGGCCGCGCTGGCCGAGAGCGTGCTGTCGGAAGACGCAGATGCGCTCGCCAAGTTCGGCGAAGCGGACATCGCCGCCCTGCTCGCCCCCCTGCCCGCTGCCGGACGCTGAAACGCACGCCGTGTTCGCGGCTTCCGCCGCTCCTACAGGCGCGAGCCCGGTTCGCGGCTTCCGCCGCTCCTACACGCGCGAGCGACACCTGTAGGAGCGCCGGAAGGCGCGAATGCAGCGGTTGAAAGAGCCCGACGCGAAATCCTGGCCGCGCCCCTTCGCCCGCCTCCGATCGACGGTCAGCGCTGCGCCGGTTCGGCGATGAAGATCTCCACGCGACGGTTCATCGCCCGACCGGCTGCGGTGGAGTTGTCGGCGATCGGCTGGCGCGAGCCGCGACCATCGACGGCGACGCGCTGCGCGGACACGCCACGCTGCACCAGGTAGTCGCGGGTGGCGGCAGCACGATTGACCGACAGCGGCTCGTTCACCGCATCCGAACCGGTGCTGTCGGTGTGGCCGACGATGGTCACCGTGGTCACCGGATGCTGGTTCAGCGTGGACGCGAGGCGGTCGAGCACCGGGCGCATGTTGGGCTTGATGGCGTAGCGGCCGACGTCGAAGGAAACGTCCGCCGGGATGTCGACCTTGAGCTGGTTGTCGGTCGTCTGGCTGATGCCGATGCCGGTGCCGGCGGTTGCCTGCTCCATCTCGGCCCTTTGCTTCTGCATGTTCTGTGACCACAGGTAACCGCCACCTGCGCCCAGCGCCGCACCGATCGCCGCGCCGGTGGCGGCACTCTTGCCCTTGTTGCCGCCCGCGGTGGCGGCACCGATCAGTCCGCCGGCCACGGCGCCGATCGCAGCGCCCGTGCCGGTGTCACGCTGGGTTTCGCTCATGTTCGCGCAGCCACTCAACGCCAGGGCCATTGCAGAAAGCGTGATTGCCAATTTCTTCATGTGAATTCTCTCCGTGGATGGGGCTACATTTGCGCAGCGCCAGTTCAGTTGACCTTGAGCTTCCCACCGCGCCCGAGCCCGCCTTTCACCTCCTGCGCCTTGTAGCTGCGCAAGGAGACGACCATCTTGTTATATGCGTCCATGAAGGCCGCGACCGTCGCCTTCCCCTCGGGCGTGCGGGAGAACCCGCCTAGCGCACCGCCGGCACTGCCACCAAAGGCACCGAGTGCCGCACCGTAGTTCGTCGCGGTCGAACTGCCTTCCGAAGCCGCAATCTGAACTGCCGAGCGGATATCGAACAGTGACAGCGTGACGACGGAGACCTTGGACTGCAAGCCACCTGCAACCGCCCCGACGGCACCACTGATCAGCCCGCCGAGGGCGCCACCGACGGCCCCCACCGAATCGTTGTTGATGATGATCTGGGGCTCGAGGTAATAGTCGGCCGCTACCCTCTGACCCTTCTGCTGCTTGGAACCAGCGCGGTACTCGCCCGAATTGCGCTGCGTGTCGGTGATACGGGACAAACGACTGTCGGTGCGCAGATTGCCGACCGAGGTGATTACGAAGCAGTTGGACTGCTGGACCGCCAGGCGCAGGAGAGGTTCGATCGAGGTCACTTGGGTCGCACTGCCGAACTGCCCATACCAATCGGCCGCGCGACCGTCATCCACGGCGATCGTGCCGAGAGGCTCGTCGCAACGCTCCAGATTGGCCGCTGCATCCACGCTGGTGCCACCGGCCGCCGCTCCGGCCATCGCGGTCGTGCCGGTTCCGGTCGTCAGGCAGCCGCTCACCGCCACAGCTGCAGCCAGCGCCAGAACCAGCCGCGAATTGAGGGGAAGCTTCATCGTCTACTCCTTGTGCCAAGAAAGGAAATCATTTTGCCCGCTGCGCGGCCCTCCCAAGCACGACCGCAGCTTCAGGCCTCCGTCCAACGGGATGCTCGCACACCCCGTGCTCCGCCGGGTCAGCGGTAATACCAGCGCCCGCTCCGCCAATGACCGTAGTAGCGATATTGCCGATACCACTGCTCGCGCAAGATGGCCTGCTGATGCTGGCGCCACTTCCATTCGGACTCCTCCGATCTGCGCGCGGCGCGAGCCTCGGCAAGCAGCGCCAGGGCTTCCGTGTCCCCCCGGCCCGCCGTGATCGACAGCCAGCGTTCCGCTTCGCCCGGATCGGGTCCCATCTCTTCCAGGCCGGTCAAGTAGAGGCGCCCGAGCGCCTTTTGCGCCTCGAGATGCCCTCTCTCCGCGGCGCTGCGCATCCAGGTAAGCGCCTTGTGACCATCCTGACCGACGCCGTCGCCCCGGAAATAGCGGAGCCCGAGATCGTATGCCGCAGCCGGCTCGCGTTCGGCGAGCGCCACGAGCGCCGCGATGCGCCCGTCGTCGGCCTCGTGCTCCACGGTGTCGGGCATCTGTGTCATCTGGTTGCGAGGGACATCCCGACAACCCGCCGAGTCGCAAATCCGGATCGTTTCACGCTGTGGTGGCTGAGCACAGGCCGACAGCACCAGGCCACAGGACAGAAGGATCCACTTCCAATGCACCATGGTTCAGTCCTCAACCGTCTGCTTCAGTGCGAAGCATTATATGCGCATCCGCTGAACTCGCTGGCGGGCGCTATGTCACGGAAACACCGGACGGAGTCGGCGAAAAAAGCATCTCCGTTCGACGTCACGCGCGCACGGCGTTGAAAAGCGCATATCCCGCCCAAGTCATCAGCACCGAACCAGCCACGTGCAAGGCCAGGTGGGCACCCAGCCAGCCGATCGCGCCGCGCTGCAGCAGGTGGAAGGCTTCGGCGGAAAAAGTGGAAAAAGTCGTCAGCCCGCCGAGCAGGCCGGTGGTCAGCAGCAGCTTGAGGGCCGGCGACAGCGTCGGCCAAGCCTGCACCGCGGCGAGCGCGACACCCATCAGGAAACCGCCCAGCAGGTTCGCGACCAGGGTGCCGAGCGGGACGAGCGGAAGCGTCGGGTTGAGCCACAGCCCCAGCCCCCAGCGCAACCACGCACCGCATGCCGCTCCCACGCCCACCGCTGCGAACGCCGCCAGATTCATCGCCCCTGCTCCATCCCGCCTCCCTCCTGCCGCCCATCGGCCGCGCAATTCTACCCCTCTGCGCACGCCGAGCCGGAACGCCACGCCCCCGGGCCGGCCCGCTCCGGCGAGCCTGCGCGCCCGATCGGCTACAATCGGTTCATTGCGCCGCCCGCCTCGGGACCCGGCCCCGCCTCCGCACGAACACCCACCATCCCGCCGAACTTTCCGACGCCTCACCTTCCCGATGAAACCCGAAAAGACCCCCGCCGCCCAAGCCGCCGCCGCCCTACTCGCCTCCAACTTCATCCGCAACATCATCGACGAGGACATGCGCACGGCGAAATGGGGCGGCCGCGTCGAGACGCGCTTCCCGCCCGAGCCCAACGGATACCTGCACTACGGCCACGCCAAGTCGATCTGCCTGAACTTCGGCCTCGCCGAAGCCTACGGCGGCGTCTGCCACATGCGCTTCGACGACACCAACCCC
>JAKLLJ010000276.1:0-364 GCA_023150215.1 Thauera sp.
CGGCCCGGACAAGTCGCTGCCGCCGGAGAGCGCGTTCTCGCAGGCGCACTACGACCACGTGGTCGAGAAGTTTGGCGACCCGGCACAGCTGGATCGCTACCAGACCTTTTTCCTCGACTCGATCACCCAGCTGTCGCGCCAGTGCTTCGCGTGGTGCAAAACGCAGCCCGGCGCGACCAGCGACCGTTCCGGCAAGCCTGATCTGCGGGCCGCCTATGGGTTGCTCGGCCAGGAAATGATCAGTGCATTGACCCACCTGCAGCACGCCCGTGGCAAGAACGTGGTGTTCGTGGCCATCCTCGACGAACGGCTCGATGACTACAACCGCAAGGTGTTCGTGCCTCAGATTGAAGGTAGCAAGACC
>JAKLLJ010000276.1:374-4649 GCA_023150215.1 Thauera sp.
CATCGTCGATGAGGTCGTGACACTGGCCGAAATCAAGGCAGACGACGGTAGCGCTTACCGCGCGTTCGTCACGCACACCGTCAATCCCTACGGCTTCCCGGCCAAAGACCGCAGCGGTCGTCTCGACCTGCTGGAGCCGCCGCATCTCGGCGCGCTGATCGCCAAGTGCGCAGGCACTGCCACCCCTATTGCCCAGAACACCACCGAATCCAAGGAGTAATCACATGACCACCAATAACTGGAACGACTTTAACGACGCTGAATCGCAACAATCCGGCTTCGATCTGATCCCGAAAGGCTCCATTGTCCCGGTGCGTATGACCATCAAACCCGGTGGTTATGACGACCCCACGCAAGGTTGGGGCGGCGGCTATGCCACCGAGTCCTTCGACACCGGCTCCATCTATCTCGCCGCCGAATTCGTGGTCACCGCCGGTGACCATGCCAAGCGCAAGATGTGGAGCAACATCGGCCTGCACTCCAAGAAGGGGCCGACCTGGGGCCAGATGGGCCGCAGCTTCATCCGTGCCGCGCTCAACAGTGCCCGTAACGTTCACCCGCAGGACAACAGTCCACAGGCCGCCGCTGCCCGCCGTATCCAGGGATTCGTGGTCAAGGTTGCGGTCGAACCCGACCATCCTGACTACGCGAAGTTGATGGGCGTGGCGACAAGGTCGAGTACCGGCAATGGTGGTTCTGGTGCTCCGGCGCAGGCGGCCCCCGCTTATGCGGCATCGGCACAGCAGCGCGCACCCGTGACGGGCAAGCCGTCCTGGGCTCAGTGAGGAGGCTGCCATGAATGCATCCATTCTCACTGCCAGTCACTACGGTGTGGTCCGTTTCGGCGATCTCGACTGCGAGGCAGTCGTGCTCACTTCCGGTGAGCGCGGTTACGTCCGCAAGGAGCTTGCAAAGCTGCTCGGCTTCCACGAGTCACACAAGGGTGGCCGTTTTAACCGATTTTTGGCTGAAATCGCGCCTAACTCATTGTCGCTATTGGCGAAATCATCCGGGCCGATTTTGCTGCCGTCGGGGCGTCAGACTCAGTTCTTCCCCGCAGGCATCATCGCCGACGTCGCCTCTGCCGTTGTGAACGCCGCCATCACGGGTACGTTGCATCGCGCCCGCCAGGGCATCGTTGGTAACTGTCTGACGATCATGCGCGCACTCGCCACTACCGGCGAGGTTGCACTGATCGATGAGGCCACCGGCTATCAGCATCACCGTGCCCCCGATGCGTTGCAGGAACTGATCTCGAAATTGCTGCGCCAGTCCTGCGCCTCGTGGGAGCGGCGCTTTCACCCGGACTACTACCGAGCCATCTACCGGTTGTTCGGCTGGAAGTACCAAGGGCACGAGCAGAACCCGCCGCACGTCGTTGGCCAGATCACGCTGCGCTGGGTGTACGGCCCGGTGTTGCCGGAGGATCTGCTGGGTGAAATCCGCAACCGCAAGGGTATCTCGCAGAAGCACCACCAGTGGCTGTCCGACCAAGGCCTCGCGCATCTGGAATCGCAGATTCACGCGGTCACAGCCATCGCGCGCAGTTCGATGAGCTACCCCGACTTCAAGCGCCGCTGTGAGGCCGCCTTCGCTGGCGCGGCCTTGCAATTGGGCCTGCTGCTCGATGAGTTCGAGGAGGTGGCGTGAAATGCTGGGTCTGCAAACGACAGGCCCGTGGATTCGGGCACAACGACGGTCGCCACAAAACCGGCGACCCACGGCGCTACCCCATCGATTGGGTGTTCTGCTCGCGCCGTTGCCAGAGTGTGTTTCACGCGCTGTATGGCAACTGGCTGCGGGTCAAGGAAGGTCACGTCGACAGCAAGGAGGTCACCATGATCGATCCGTCTGATGTCGAACTGGCCGCGATGAAAAAGTGCCTCCGGTCATTCGGCGAAGCGGCAGGCGGGATCGGCTTCGACAAGCCGCTCGGGGCCTATTCGGAAGCCGAGGCGCTGCGGGTGATCGATGCCATCGTCACCTGCTACACAGATGCGATGGTCGAACACCACGAGGAAACCAAGTTTCCGCCGGTGCGCGGCATGGCTCCGGCACCTGATCCGATGGCCAGCCCCTTCGCCGACCTGGAGGATGACCTGCCGTGGGAGACGAAGCCATGATCGACTTCAACTCCTCATCGAGCATTTCCAGCCAGATCACCGCCTTGGTCGACGCCGGGATGCAGCAGGCTCGGGCCCGCCAGCCGGAACGCCAGTACCTCGGGGCATCGCGCCTTGGCGTGGCCTGCGAGCGCGCACTGCAGTTCGAGTACGCCAAGGCACCTGTCGACCATGGGCGTGAGATTCCCGGGCGGATGCTGCGCATCTTCGAACGCGGCCACGTCATGGAGGACTGCATGGTCGCGTGGCTGCGGGACGCGGGGTTTGACCTGCGCACCCGCAAGGTCGACGGCGAGCAGTTCGGCTTCTCGGTGGCTGACGACCGCCTGCAGGGGCACATCGACGGCGTCATCGTCGGTGGCCCCGAGGGCTTCGCCTATCCCGCGCTCTGGGAGAACAAGTGCCTGGGCAACAAGTCCTGGCGCGAGCTTGAGAAGAACCGGCTTGCCTTGGCCAAACCAGTCTATGCCGCGCAAGTGGCTATCTACCAAGCCTATCTCGAACTGCACGAGTACCCGGCGATCTTCACGGCGCTCAACGCCGACACGATGGAGATTTACACGGAGCTCGTGCCATTTGATGCAGCCCTGGCTCAACGCATGTCGGATCGAGCGGTGAAGGTCATCACGGCGACCGAGGCAGGAGAACTTCTGCCGCGTGCCTTCAATGACTCAACCCACTTCGAATGCCGGATGTGCGCATGGCAAGACCGCTGCTGGAGGATGTAAGCAATGAAAATCGACACAAAGAAAGCCGCAACTGTATTGCTCAACGAGGCCGAGGCTGCTGCGCAGTTGAGTATCCAGCCAGCCACTTTGGCGGCCTGGCGCGTCAAGGGCCGCCCGCATCTGCCCTTTGTTCGGGTGGGACGATGCGTTCGCTATCGGCTTAAGGACATTGAAGCCTTCATCGATAGCCACCTGCGCAGCTCTACCTGCGAGGAGGATGCATGAGAAGCGATGATCAACTTGCTGACGGCGTCGAACCAATGATCGATGCCAAGCAGGCGGCCGCCGCACTACGCCTGCCGTACTACTGGTTTGCCGACCATGCGATGCGTACCAAGTACCGGATTCCGCACTACCTGATGGGTGGCCTGGTGCGCTATCGACTTTCTGAACTCTCGGCTTGGGCCGCGCGCAGCGCAGCCGTCCAGGATCGTGATGCCCAGGATACTGCCGCGACTGTGGAGGAGGCCGAATGATCGACTTCAACGACACAAATCAAACGGCAGAGCACAGCCGGGAGTCGGATCGCGACGAGCTTCGAGTCGAATTGCTCGCACGCCTTGAGTCGGTGCTGACCACGATGTTTCCGGCAGGGAAAAAGCGCAAGGGCAAATTCCTGATCGGCGACGTGCTGGGAAGCCCCGGCGATAGCCTCGAGGTGGTGCTCGACGGCGAGAAGGCGGGTTTGTGGACTGATCGTGCCACGGGCGATGGCGGCGACATTTTTGCGCTGATTGCTGCTTGCATTGGGGCAGACGTTCACGCGGACTTTTCCCGCGTGCTCGACGAGGCAGCCGATCTGCTCGGTCGTTCGCGTTCGGTGCCAGCGCGCAAACCCAAGAAGGAAGTTCCGGTCGACGAGCTTGGCCCAGCCACGGCTAAGTGGGATTACCACGATGCTGGTGGCAAGCTGATCGCGGTGGTCTACCGCTACGATCCGCCCGGGCGCAAGAAGGAATTCCGTCCGTGGGATGCCAAGCGGCGAAAGATGGCACCGCCCGAGCCACGCCCGCTCTACAACCAGCCTGGGATGAAGGATGCCGCGCAGGTCGTGCTGGTAGAGGGAGAGAAATGCGCGCAGGTGTTGATCGATGTCAGCATCGTGGCGACCACTGCGATGCACGGTGCAAACGCTCCGGTCGAGAAAACCGACTGGTCGCCGCTGGCCGGCAAGTCGGTGCTGATCTGGCCTGACCGCGACAAGCCGGGCTGGGAGTACGCCACGCAGGCAGCGCAGGCCATCCTGTCGGCAGGAGCCAAGTCCTGCCACATCCTTTATCCACCGGAGGAAGCGGCTGAGGGCTGGGATGCGGCAGACGCCGTCGCTGAGGGCTTCGACGTTGCTGGCTTCCTTGCCCATGGCCCGCGCCTGCAGATGCACGACATCACCGTCGATGCCGAGCCGGTCGCCAGCAGTGACGAAT
>JAKLLJ010000277.1 GCA_023150215.1 Thauera sp.
ACCACGCGCTGGCGCATGCCACCCGAGAAATGCTGCGGATAGTGGTCGATACGCTGCGCCGGCGCCGGGATGCCGACCTCGTCGAGCAGCGCCAGCGCGCGCGCGCGGGCTGCGGCAGGGCTGATGTCCAGGTGGGTGAGCATGGTCTCGACCAGATGCTGACCCACGGTGTACAGCGGGTTGAGGCTGGTGAGCGGGTCCTGGAAGATCATCGCGATGCGACGTCCGCGCAGGCGGCGCAGCGCCTCGCCGCGCAGCGCGTTGATCCGCTCGCCATCGAGCAGGATCTCGCCGCCGGCGATGTGCCCGGGCGGCTCGAGCAGGCCGATGATGGCGGCGCCGGTGAGCGACTTGCCCGCCCCCGACTCGCCCACCACGCCCAGCACCTCGCCGCGCGCGATGTCGAAGGAGACGTCGTCGATCGCCACCAGCGTCCCGCGCCGCGAGGGAAATTCCACGCGCAGGTGACGCACCGACAGCAGCGGCACCCCACCGCCGGCGTTCAGCTGGTCGATGTGCGGCGCACTCATCGGCGCAGCCTCGGGTTGAGCACATCGCGCAGCCAGTCGCCGAGCAGGTTCACCGCGAGCGCGAGCAGCAGCAGCGTGAGGCCGGGGAAGAACACGATCCACCACTCGCCCGAGAACAGGAAGTCCTGGCCGACGCGGATCAGGGTGCCGAGGCTGGGCTGGGTGGGTGGCACGCCGACGCCGAGGAAGGACAGCGTCGACTCGAGGATGATCGCCAGCGCCAGGCCGATGGTGGCGATCACCAGCACCGGCCCCATCACGTTGGGCAGGATGTGGCGCAGCAGGATCAGCGGTGCCGGCACGCCGATCACGCGCGCGGCCTGCACGTACTCCTTGTTTTTCTCGGCGAGCGTGGAACTGCGCACGGTGCGCGCGTACTGCACCCAGTCCGACAGGCCGATCGCCACCACCAGCACGTACACCGCCATCTTGTCCTGCAGCGCCGGCGGCACCACGCCCTTGAACACGCCGAAGATCAGCAGCGCCACCAGGATGGCCGGGAAGCTCAGCTGCACGTCGGCGATGCGCATGATCAGGCTGTCGACCCAGCCGCCGCGGTAGCCGGCGACGAGGCCGAGGGCGATGCCGAGCACGGCGGCGAAGGTCACCGCGGCGAAGCCGACCAGGATGGACACGCGCGAACCGTACAGGATGGCCGAGAACAGGTCGCGCCCCTGGGCGTCGGTGCCCAGCCAATACACGTTGCCGGTGAATTCGTTGGCCTGCATGGGCCGCGTGAAGCCGTCCATCAGGTTCAGCGTGGCGGGGTCGAAGGGGTTGTGCGGCGCGATCACCGGCGCCAGCAGCGCGGCGCTGACGAGGACCAGCGCGACCAGCGCCGACAGCACCGTCACCGGCGAATGGATGAAGCTGTGGAAGAGGTCACTGTCGGCGAGGCGCGCCCAGCGCGAAGGCGGCGTGACGGGGACGGCAGTCCTATCGGGGGCGGCAGACATGCTCGAATCCGGATCCTTTGGCAGGTGCAGGGCGCAGGCTCACTGCGCGCGCCCGGTGCGCTGCACGCGCAGGCGCGGATCGACGACGAAGTACAGCAGGTCGACGATCAGGTTGATGACGACAAAAATCAACGCGATCAGCACCAGATAGGCCGCCATCACCGGGATGTCGACGAACTGCACCGCGGTGATGAAGAGCAGGCCCACGCCGGGCCACTGGAACACCGTCTCGGTGATGATGGCGAAGGCGATGATCGAACCGATCTGCAGCCCGGTGATGGTGATCACCGGCAGCAGGGTGTTCTTGAGTGCGTGGCCGAAATGCACCGCGCGGTCGGTGAGCCCGCGGGCGCGCGCGAACTTGATGTAGTCGGTGCGCAGCACCTCGAGCATCTCGGCGCGCACCAGGCGCATGATCAGGGTGAGCTGGTAGAGGCCGAGGGTGATCGCCGGCATGATCAGCGACTTCAGGCCCGAAGGGGTGAGCAAGCCCGTCGTCCACCACCCCAGGTCCACGACCTCGCCGCGGCCGAAGGCAGGCAGCATCTTCAGCTCCACCGCAAACACGTAGATCAGCAGGATGCCGATCAGGAAGGTGGGCAGCGACACGCCCACCAGCGACAGCCCCATGATCACATGACTCAGCCAGCCCTCGCGGCGCAGCGCGGTGTAGACGCCGAGCGCGATGCCCAGGGCGAGCGCGCCGAAGCCCGAGATCAGCGCCAGCTCCAGCGTCGCCGGCAGGCGCTCGGCGATCACGTCCGCCACCGGCCGCGCCATGCGGTAGGACATGCCGAACTCGCCCTGCACCGCGTTGCCGACGAAGCGCAGGAACTGCAGCGGCACCGGCTCGTCGAGCCCGAGCGAGGCGCGCAAGGCGGCACGCTCGGCCATCGTCGCCTCCTGGCCGACCATGTTATTGACCGGATCGCCGATGTAACGAAACAGCCCGAACGACACCAGCGCCACCGTCAGCATGACGAGGACGGACTGGAGCAGGCGGCGAACGATGAAGGCGAACATGGCGAGGGTCGGCAGCGAGGGATGAGGGCTGGGGCTTGCGGCGTCGGGCGTCGGAGGGTCGGGAGCAAGGCGGCAGCGCGGGTGGGCGGGATTCGCGGCTGCCGCCGCCCCGACACCCCCGAGGCGCCCACCTTGCGCCACCGTCTGCGCACGCACGCCGTGCCCTCCCTGAGCTCCGCCGCCTTACTTCCTGTACTTCAACAACTTGAAGTAGGGATAGTTCTCCGACTGCACCGGGAAGTCGATGTCGTCCTTCATCGCCCAGTTCAGCATCTGGTGGTGGATCGGCAGGTAGACGACATCGTCCTGCACCGTCTTCCATGCCTCCGCGACCATGCCGGCGCGCTTGCCGAGGTCGATCTCGCGCGTCATCGCGGTTACGAGCGCATCCACCTTCGGGTTCGAATAGCCGGTCACGTTCCACGAGCCGCCCTTGTCGGTCCTGGTCTCGTACAGGTAGTGGAAGACGTAGTGCGAGTCCATGGTCGGCACGCCCCAGCCGAGCAGGTAGAGGTCGAGCTCGCCCTTGGGCAGCTCGGCGAAGTGGATGCTCTTGGGCCGGGCATCCAGCCGCGCCTTGACGCCGATCTGGCCGAACATGCCGGTCACCGCCTGGCAGATCACCTCGTCGTTCACATAGCGGTCGTTGGGGCAGGACAGCGTCACCGCGAAGCCGTTCGGGTAGCCGGCCTCGGCGAGCAGCGTCTTCGCGCGCGCCACGTCGGGCGCCGGCACCACGTCCAGCGCCTTGTCGTAACCGTCGATGAAGGGCGGCGCGACGATGCCGGCCGGCACCGACTGGCCGCGCATCACCACGCGCTTGACCGCCTCGCGGTTGATCGCGATGTTCATCGCCTCGCGCACGCGCTTGTCCGCGAAGGGGTTCTTGCCCTTGACATCCGAGCTGCGCAGCTCGGTCGCACCCTGGTTCATGCCGAGGAAGATCGTGCGGTTCTCGGGGCCGGAGCGCACCACGATGCCCTTGGCCGCGGACAGGCGCTCGAGATCCTGCACCGGCGGATCGAGCAGGAAGTCGACCTCGCCGGAGAGCAGCGCGGCGACGCGGGTGGCGGCCGAGCGCACCGGGGTGAACACGACCTTGCTCACCTCCATCGGATAGGTCCCCTTGCCCCAGTAGTCCTCGTTGCGCTCGAGCTCGGTGCGCACGTCGGGCTCGCGCCTGGCGAGGCGGAAGGGGCCGGTGCCGTTGGCGTTGCGCACGGCGAAGGTCTCGTCGCCGGCCTTGTAGTTCTGCGGCAGCGTGACCTTGTTCGCCTCGGACCACTCGCGGTCCATGATGAAGAGGTTGGTGAGGTTGTTGGGCAGCAGCGGGTTGGGGCCGTCGGTGCGCATGCGCACGGTGTGCTCGTCGACCTTGGTCACCTCCACCACCGTGGTCAGCAGGCCCTTCATGTCGGAGTTCTCGTGCTTGGCGCGCAGGATCGAGAACACCACGTCGTCGGCGCTGAAGGGGTTGCCGTTGTGGTACCTCACCCCTTCGCGCAGCTTGAACTCCCACACCGTCGGGTCGTCGGTGATGCGCCACGACGTCGCCAGCCGCGGCGCGAGCTTCATCGCCTGGTCGCGGAACACCAGCGAGTCGTAGACCTGGTGATTCATGACGTGAGTCGGGCCCTCGTTCTGCGCGTGCGGATCCATCGTCAGCGCGTCGCCGGCGGCCGCCCAGCGCACGGTCTGCGCGGAGGCGGGAGCGGCGGCCACGCCGGCGAGGGTCGCAAGTGCGAAGGGCAGGACGAGGGCGAGTCGGGTCTTGTTCATTTATCGATCTCCGTCGGGTGCTGCGGGGGCTGAAGGTCGGGCGGGCCGGGGGACTGCCGAGATGGCTCGGCAGCGAGCATGCCGGCCGATTGTTGCACCGGCCGGGCCGCCCGGCCAAGCACGCAGCGGCAGGATCAGGGTTATCCCCAACCCGGCCGTTGTGACGAGACGATGTGCGTGGGTGGACACCGATCCGCCGCCTTCGCGCCTGCCGGCGCTCCTACCGCAACCGACGCGCCTGTAGGAGCGGCGGAAGCCGCGAACAAGGCCGTCCGCTAACCGACGCGCGTTCCGGGTCCCAAAGCCGCCTTCGCGCCTGCCGGCGCTCCTA
>JAKLLJ010000278.1:0-845 GCA_023150215.1 Thauera sp.
TGCAGACGCTGCGCGGGCAGTGGGAAATACCAGCGGCGCAGGTGACTCCGCCGCCCGGGCCGAGTCTGGCTGTGGAAGCCTGGTTTCCGCGTCGGCGATGCAGGCGGGGAGCGCGTCGGCGCCGGCAGTTGCGCCGTGCGACGGTCAGCCCGGTTTCCTTTTCTGAAGTTGACCGCAACGCGGTTCTTGCTCCAGCTCATGGCGCGTGCGGCTCGGTCTGATCGGGACCGCGGCCACGCGCCCGCGATCGCGTATCAGCCAAAGCCCAGCGCAACCCCGCCGCCCGCCACGGGCAGGAACAGCCAGGACTCCTTTACGGCCCGGCTCGTGGCCCTCTCCAGCGCACGGGCATAGCTCGACAACTGCGGCCCATGCTCGGCGGCCAGCGCCTCCCAGCGTTCGGCGGGCAGGGGGCTCGCCTTGTGATCGATCAGCACCCAGCCCGTGGTCGTCTCCAGCAACAGGTCGATACGTCCATTGAGGATCTGGCCGTTGGACATCACCGACTGCACCGGGAACTCGGCATGGGCGCGGACGCCAGGCCAACGCCGGTGGATCCAGGCATGCAAGGCGGTGATCTGGCGTAGCACGTCAGCTACCGCCACGTGCTCGCTGACGCCGAAGCCTTCGAGCACCTGGAAGATCTCGTCCCCGGTGAGCGGGACACCCGGGTCGGTGAAGGACAGCGCGAGGCAGGCATGGATCGCCGTACCGAGCGTCGACATATCCGCCCCGCTGGCGATGGGAATGCGTTCGCCGATGCAGCATCGATCCACGACCGACACGGGGCGCCCGTCGTGCGCCGTCGATGGGTTGAAGTGCAAGGGCAGCGGCACCGACGCGGG
>JAKLLJ010000278.1:855-4218 GCA_023150215.1 Thauera sp.
TGGCGGCGTCCTTGGCGGCCTCGGCGATGTACAGGATCGATCCGCCGCTGTTGATCAGTTCGGGGTCGGGTTGCAGCTTCGAGACGTCGTCCGCCGCGGCCATGGCTTCCTTGCGCCGCTCGTCGGTGGGCTCCAGCACCCAGCGCTCGGCGGGCACGGTGTCGCCGGTCGGGAGCCGCAGCACACCGAGGTCGCCCTGCTCTTCGTCGTGATCGGGCAGCAACCACGGGGCTTCGAGCGCATCGAGCCAGGGGCCCGAGGGCTTGCGGCTGGAGCGTGCCAGCACCAGCAGGTCGCGCGCGCGCGTCATGCTGACGTAGAGCAGCCGCTTCTCTTCCTCGATCGCCGCCTTGACGAACTCCGCCGCCGTGTCGGTCAGCGCGATCGCGTCGGCGGCCGCCACCTTTTGCTGCGGCCCGAAGGGCCAGGGCCAGTAGCGGATGAAGCGCGCGGCAAGAGGCTGGTTCGCGTCGAACGGCGCGGTCGTGCGTGCGGAGATCGACCACAGCCGGTCCTTGATGTCCTTGGCCAGGTCGGTGAGGACCACGACCGGCCACTCCAGCCCCTTGGCGGCGTGGTGCGTCATCACCTTGACCGCGTCGATGGCGGGCTCGGCCAACATGTCCTGGCCCTGCCCGGCGATTTCATCCAGCCACAGAATGAGGCCCGACACCGAGGCGGCGTGCTGCGCGCTGCGGCATAGCGCTTCGTATTGCTCGGCGAGCGCGAGCAAGGCCTCGAGGTTGGCCAGGCGTACGCGGGCACGGTCGACGCTTGCGCCGCGCCCGGTGCGCCAGCGCAGCACTTTCTCTGGCAGCGCGCACACTGCCATCACCGTCGCCAGCGCTTCGCGTGGCGCGAGCAGCGGCCGCGCTGCGCGCAAGTTGCGCAAGGCTTCCAGCACCGGGTGCGCGGGATGACCATCGATGGCCACCTCCCGCCAGCGCTCTTGCGCAGCGCCGGTGGCGAGATAACGCAGGCGGTCGGCGACCCACTGCTCGGGGTCCGCACCGTCGGTCAGCGACACGATCTCGGCGCTGGCGAGGGTGTCGCCCACGTCGTTGAACCGGCGCAAGCAGGCGAGCGCCAGGGTGGCTTCGGGGGTGGCGAGCAGTCCGGGTTGTGCGGTCGCCACCGGGATGCCCTGTGCCGACAACGCCGCAACCCAGGTCTTGACGCGTTCGTGCGAGGCGGCGAGGAGGGCGATGTCGCCATAGCGCACCGGGCGCATCCGCTTTTGCGCCTTGTCGAGGACGAGATAGCCCGAATCGACGAGCCTGAGCAGCCCTGCGGCAAGTGCGCTGCCCTCCTCGTCGATGTTCTGACCACCGAGCAGCCAGTTGGCCAGCGGCGCCCCGGGAAGGGCGTCCTCACGGGTGGGCTTCAAGGCCACTTCCTCGGGTCCGAGGGTGTCGGCGAAGGCCTGCGAGAAGACGGCATTGACGAGCTTCACCAGTTCGGGGCGCGAGCGCCAGGACGCGGGCAGCACTTCCTTCTGCCCGCCCAACGCCGGGAGCGCCGCCAGGATGGACTGCATCAGCGCGGTGTCGCTGCCGCGAAAGCCATAGATCGCCTGCTTGAGGTCGCCCACCCAAACCACCCGCTTCGCGAAGCGGGCGAGCTTGAGAAAGAGCGCGAGCTGGATCGGGCTCGTGTCCTGGAATTCGTCGACCATCAGCAGGTCGAGCTCGTCCTCGAGCACGGCCGCTACCTCGGGGTGATCGAGGAGCCCCAGCAGTTGATGCTCCTGATCGGCGAAATCGAGCGTGCTCATCTCCTGCTTCACCGTCTGGTAGTGCGCCAGCGCGCGCCCCGCCAGCGCGAACATCAGCGCCAGGTAGCGCCGCACATCGGCGTGCAGCCCGGCATGCTCGGCGGCGCGGCCGGCCAGCGCGGCGATGGGTTCGATGGTGGCGCGCAGGCTGGCTTCGGGGGCCGACTTCGAGAGCTTGATCCACGCGCTCCAGGGCGCAGACTTGCGCTCGAGGTCGCGCTTGAAGTCCTTCACGAGCGCTAGATAGGCGGCGGTGTTCTTCTTGTTGCCCGCTGCCGCGACCGCCTCGATCTGGGGCATGGCGGCACGGATCGCCTGCAGCACGGCCGCATCCAGATCCTCGTGCGTGGGGGTCGGGAAGTGGGCCAGGAGCGCGTCTGCGTTCGCCTTGGCAAAGCCCTCGAGCTGATCGAGCGGGATGTCGTTGCTGCGGATCTGGTTGACCAGGGTCTGCAGCGCCTCCTTCCATTCTTCCTTGCCGTCATTCCTGCCGCTCTTCAGGCCCAGGCGCTCGACCAGCGCAAGCAGCGTGTCCGTCTGCGGTCCGTCGAGCACCGCGTCGATCGCCCTGTCGAGCACGAGCACGGCCTGCGCCTCTTCGAGCACCTGCTGCTCGACCGACAGACCCGCCTCGAACGCAAAGCGCGCGACGAGCTGGCCGCAGACGCTGTTGACCGTACCGATGCGCGCCTGCCCCATGGCATTGGCCAGCGCGAAGCGCCCCTGTTGCAGCAGCTGGGCGCGGACCCGCTCACGAAGTTCCGCGGCGGCCTTGCGGGTGAAGGTGGTGGCGATCACGCCGGCCGGCCGGGCACCACGCGAGGTGAGCTCTTCCTGCAGCAGCTCGGTGAGGCGATGAGTCTTGCCACTGCCGGCACCGGCGCTGATGAAGGTGATCTTGGCGTTGCGTGGCGTGCTCATGCGTTGCTCCAGCCCGCGAGCGTGCGGTAGTCGTTGTAGGCTTCGTTGAGTGTCTCGATGGCCATCGCCTCCGGCGGCGGTTCGGAGTCTTCGGCCGCGCCCGCGCTCGTCGCCTCGAGGACAAGCTCGAAGCGCCCGGCGCGGATCTGCGCCACGCGCCAGCGCCACGTCGCCACAAAGCGCTGCCACAGCTGGGCGGTGTTCTCGTCATCATCGGACGGGATCACCTCGGCCTCGGGAAAGCCGCGACCGTCGGGGGCCAGCAGGCGAGCCCGGTCGAGCAGGTAGTAGGCCACCGCCGGCTGCTGCCCGGTCTGCTGACGGAAGAGCTCGGCGTAGAGGGCGAGCTGCAGGTGGCGGTTGAGCCGGAGCTTCTCCGGGTACTTCTTGCCGCCCGACCATTTCACGTCGACGACCACCGGCGCACCCGCAGCCTTGTGCATGACGAGATCGGCAAAGCCGGCCAGCTCTCCCCCTTCGAAGCGGCCCTCGAGCGCCTGCTCGGGCACCACGGCAGCGACGCCCGCCTGGCGGACATGGCTGCGCAGCGTGTGCAGGGCGCGCAGCAGACGGCGACGGAAATGTGCCAGCGCGGCCCCTCGGCCCGGCATCCGCAGCAAGGCACCCTCCTGATCGATGAGCGTATCGAAGGCTCGAGCAAACCAGAT